>CAZVDJ010000111.1:7703-9725 GCA_964626245.1 uncultured Gemmatimonadaceae bacterium | reverse complement strand
CGTCGGGGCGGCGGGCGCGCATGAGCTCCAGGACCGGGCGGGCCTGCAGCCCCTCCCCGACGCTGGGCGCGTGCATCCAGAGGAGCGGGCGAGCGGGGTCGCGTTGCGCACGTCCCCAGGCGGCGAGCCGTCCCGCCAGGTGGCGCCGTGCCGCGAAGGCGCGCACCGCCTTTCCATCTCCCGACGGCGCCAGGCGCGCCAGCAGCGTGGCCGCTGCCCCGGCCGCCTGGTACGCCGCGGAGAGCAGGAGATGCACGCCGCTACTTGGCCTGCTCCTTCATGGCCTCGGCGATGGTGGTGCGGAAGACATCGATCTTCTCCGCGCCCGAGATCTGGAAGCCGCCGATGAAGAAGGTGGGGGTGGACTTGGCACCGGCCTGTTCCGCACGCGCGATGTCGGCCTGGATCATGGGGCGCATGACGCGATCGGCCACGCACTGCTTGAAGGCCGCGACATCCAGGCCCAGAGTCCGCGCCTCCTCCTCGAAGAAGGTGTCGGTGATGACCCGCTTGGACCACTCGGCCTGCGTCGCGAAGATCCGGTCGTGCATGGGCCAGAACTTCCCCTGCGCCCCGGCGCACATGGCCGCCTCGGAGGCGGGGAGGGCGGCGCGGTGCTGGTCGAGCGGGAAGTTGAGGAAGGCGAGGCGCACCTGTCCGGTGTTGACGTACTCCCGGATGAGCTGCGGCGCCGTCTCGCGCTCCCACAGCGCGCAGTACGGGCACTGGAAGTCGCTCACGACGAGAATCCAGAGCTTGGCGTTGGGATCGCCGAGGATGCGATTCTGGTCGGCCTGTACCACGCGGGCGTCGCTGGCCGCGGCCGGCCCCCCGGCGCTTGCACCTGCCGGAGCGGCGGCTTCCGGCGAGGGCGTGGCGGCGGCGTTGCCCGAGCTGCCCGCGCTGCCCGAGTCGGCGGCGCCGCCGTCGGACCTGGCGCAGGCGGTTCCCGCGGCCAAGGCCGCGACGGTCACGAGGGAGAGCAGGAGACGAGAGAGCGTCATGACGGAAGCAGGGAGAGCGAGGGCGGCCACTCGACGGGTGCACACAATAGGCGCGCGCGGACGCGCACGAGCGCGCGCGCGATAAGGTACACCGCCGCCCGGCCCCGGTGCATGGCGAGCGGGGGTGAATCCCTACCCTCCAGCGGCGCGTAGGGATTAACGTTCGTCCACCCTACTTCGCCCGGCGGACGGATGCGCCGGGCGTCACGTTGTCCGGGAGACGCATCGCTGGTGTGGGCCTCCTTCGCGCTCGTCGCGACCCTCTTCCTCACGACCCAGGACCCGCCGCTCCCATCGCCTCCGCGGGGCTTCAGCCCCACGCAGGCGGACATGGTGGTGGACGAGGCGCGGGTCCTGTCGGCCGACGCGATCGCGCGGATCAACCGCGTGATCTTCGACGTGAAGGCCCGGTCGGGCGGAGAGATCGTGGTGGTGACGCTTCCCGACCTGGCGGGGCGCGACGTGGGCGACGTGGCGCTGCGCATCGGCCGCGACTGGAAGGTGGGCGCGGCGGCGCAGATCGGCGACCGGGCGCGCAACGCCGGCGTGGTGGTGCTGGTGGTGCCCAAGGAGAGCAGCCGCGATGGCCGCGGCCACATCTCGATCCAGACCGGACAGGGGACCGAAGGCTTCATCACCGACGCCATGGCCGGCGACATCCGGCGCGAGGCGATCCCGTACTTTCAGCAGCAGGACTACTCCGCGGCGCTGGAGCTGGTGACGATCCGCGTGGCGCAGCGCTTCGAGCGCGAGTTCGGCTTCACGCTCGACACGGCGCTGGTCCCGCCTCCGGTGCAGGAGTTCGGCGGGCGTGGCGCGGAGATCCCCCCGCAGCTGCTGCTCGTTGCCTTCCTCCTCGCGCTGTTCGTGCTGAGTGCCATGGCGCGCGCGTCGCGCGGCGGCCGCGGCGGGCGCAACGGCTGCCTGCAGGCGCTGATCATCGCCGATGCGCTCTCGAACTCGCGGCGGCATTCGCACTGGGGCGGTGGGGGCTTTGGCGGGGGCAGCTGGGGTGGGG
>CAZVDJ010000111.1:0-7693 GCA_964626245.1 uncultured Gemmatimonadaceae bacterium | reverse complement strand
CGCCGGAGTGGAGGGCGTGGTCGAGCCCGAACGCGGCAGCCGTCGCAGCGGCGGTTTTGGGGGCGGCGGTGGCTTCAGCGGCGGTGGCTCTAGCGGAAGTTGGTGACTCCATGGCACGCATGACACTCGACTCCCTCGTCGCGCAGCTGACGGCGATCTACGGCACCGACCTGGTGGGCGTGACGCTCTACGGGTCTGCCGCGCGCGGCGAGCAGGTGGCACGGCACTCGGACCTGAACGTCCTGGTGGTGGTGCAGCGCATCACCATGGCGCACCTGGAGCGCGAGGCGCCGGTGGCGCGGGCGTGGCGCGAGGCGGGGAACCCGCCGCCGCTCACGCTCACGCGCGCCGAGTGGCTCGGGAGCGCCGACATCTTTCCCATCGAGTACTCGGACATCCTGGATCACCACAAGGTGCTGGCCGGGACGCTTCCGCTCGACGGCGTGCGCGTGGACCTCCCCGACCTCCGGCTGCAGCTGGAGCACGAGGCGATGAGCAAGCTGCTGCGCCTGCGACACGCGGTGCTCACGTCGGTCGGCGACCACAAGGCGCTGCTCGAGCTGCTCGAGGCGAGCGTGAGCACGATGCTCGTCTTCCTGCGGGCCAGCTTGCGGCTGACGGGCGAACGCCCGCCGGCCGACTCCGAGGCGGTCTGCCGCCGCTTCCAGGAACGCAGCGGGCGTGACGCCTCGGTGGTTGCGCGCATCTGGCGCCACGTGAAGGGCATCGAGCCGCTCACGCCGCGCGACGCTGCGGGACTGGTGGAGCGCTACCTGGCCTTCGCCGAGTCGCTCGTGGCCTTCCTGGATGCCTTCTCCCAAACGATCGACACCAGCGGCGGATTTCCCGCCTGACCCCGCGACCCGCGGCGCCGTCGCCGGCGCCACTCCCCTTCCTTCGTCATCCCACCACCGGAGCCTCGCATGCGCACCCGCACACTCCTCGCGCTTCTCCCGCTGGTCCTCACCGGCTGCGGCTACAACACCATCCAGACGTACGACGAGCGCGCCAACAGTGCGAAGCAGCAGATCTCCGTCCAGCTGCAGCGCCGCGCCGACCTGGTCCCCAACCTCGTGGAAGTGGTACGAGGGCAGGCCAAGCAGGAACTGGAGGTCTTCACGCAGGTGGCCCGGGCGCGCTCGGGGCTGGCCGACGCGGTCCAGAAGGGCGACACGCGCCAGATGGCCGAGGCCAATGAGCAGCTGACGACCGCCATGCGCGGGCTGATGGTGCAGGTGGAGGCGTATCCGCAGATCAAGTCCGACCAGGCCTTCCTGCGCCTGCAGGATGAGCTGACCGGCACGGAGAACCGGATCGCGGTGGCCCGCACCGACCTGAACTGAGCTGTGGTGACGTACAACACCTACATCCGGAAAGTTCCGCAGGTCCTGACCGCGAAGGTGATCGGCGCCAAGGCCAAGGAGTACTTCGAGGTCGCCAACGCCGAGGCGCGCGAGGCGCCCAAGGTCGACTTCTCCAAGTAGCTCGCGGCGCGCCGGCCGGCGGTCGGCCGGCACACGGGGAACGACGGGCGGCGCCGGAACGCGCCGCCCGTCGCGCGTTCAGGGGTGGCCGGCGCGTGCGCGCGCCAGGGCGCGCCGCACCCCGTCGAGGGTACGGTCGCCCGGTGACAGGCGCTGCTCCCCCACGAAGACCACCGGAAGGTCGGTGGCTCCCGCCTGCGCGCTGCGCCGCAGGTCGCCGTCCAGCAGGTGCAACAGGCGATCCCGCGCCACACAGTCGCGCTGCGCGTCGGCGTCCGCGCCCACGGCGATCGCCAGCGAGTCCATGAACGCCCGGGGGTCGGGGTCGCGCTCCCAGCGGGGGAGCGTCGCGAAGAGGGTGTCGTGCATGGCCCAGAAGCGACCGGCCGACGCGGCGCACAGGGCGGCGAGCGCGGCGAAGCGGGCGTTGAAGTGCGACTCCTGTGGCGCATTGACGAACGCCAGGTTGGCCACGCCGTCGCGCGCGATGTCGCGGCGCAGTTGCGGGATCA
The DNA here is from genome assembly GCA_964626245.1 of uncultured Gemmatimonadaceae bacterium. Classification (GTDB taxonomy): domain Bacteria; phylum Gemmatimonadota; class Gemmatimonadetes; order Gemmatimonadales; family Gemmatimonadaceae; genus SCN-70-22. Next base: position 5,697 of record CAZVDJ010000111.1, on the reverse strand, counting down.
CCTCGAGCCCGAACCTGCGGCAGGCTTCGCACTGGAAGTCGGATATCACGACCACCCACGGCGCCTCCGCGACGCCGGGACGTGCGGCCGCCCGCAGGACGCGCAGCGAATCGACGCGCAGCCCGAAGGTGTCGGGGCGCGTTGCCATGGCGCGCTCGCGGCGCAGCCGCACCGAGTCGCGCACGGAGATTCGGGCCCGGGGCACCTCGCCCTCGCCGGACGACGGCTGGCGATCGACGCTGCAGCCGACGAGCAGGCCGCACGCGGAGATTGCGGCGAGGACGGCGAGGGTGAACGCGCGAGAGGGCATGCGGGCAACGGGATGTGGGTGGCGCGGCGAAAAGGTAGCGCCGCCCGCAGCCGCAGGCGTAGCTTCGACGGCGGCACCCTCCCCCCCGACATGCCCGTCCCCGCATTCTCGCGACGCGCCCTGGCGCTCGCGCTCGTCCTGACCTTCGCCGCGGGTTGCGCGCGCCAGGTCCCCCCGGCCGACCCGCAATACGTCGCGCAGTGGCTACGCTCGTCGCTGTCGTTCGTGCGAAGCGAGCGGCTGGGACCACCGGTCGCCTCGCGCATTTCGGCGTATGCCTCGCTCGCCCTGTACGAGGGCTACGCCGCCGACGCGCGCTCCGGGCTTCGCTCGCTCGCCGGGCAGCTGAACGGCCTCGCCTCGCTCCCCACGGCGCCAGCCGGTGAGCCGCTCGACGGCGCCATCGTGGCGGCCGAGGCGGAGCGCGTCGTCCTCGACTCGCTCTTTCGCGACGGCTTCGCGGGGACGCGCCGCACGATCGATTCGCTCGCGAAGGCGCAGGTCGCGGGGCGCGTGGCCGCCGGCGTGTCGGCGCCGGAGCGTGACCGCGCACTCTCGCATGGCCGCGCGCTGGCGGCGGCGCTCCTGGCCTGGGCGGCGGACGACGGATTCTTCGCCACCCGCAAGCGCACGTGGACCGCGCCAACCGCGCGCGACGTGTGGACCAACACCGTCACGCAGGATCAGTTCGTCCCGCTGATGCTCTCGGGCGAGAGCGACCTGGTTGCCCCCTCGAATCCCGGTGTCGCGCTGGATCTCGAGCGCGCCGGCGAGCGCTTCGTCTTCACCAACCGCCCGAAGAACTCGGCAGGGACCACGCTGCCGACCTTCAATCCCGTGCGACCGACAGAGCCGTTCTGGGGCGAACTGCGCACCTTCGCCATACGCGACGGCGACGAGTGTCGCCCGCCGGCGCCGCCGGTGTATTCGGAGTCGCCGGGATCGGCGTTCTGGAAGATGGGGCGCGCCTTCGCCGACTCGGTGGCGACCCTCACCCCGGAACAGCGGACCATCGCCCTGTTCTGGGCGGACAATCCGGTGGCGACGGGGACGCCAGGTTTCCACTGGATCAGCGTCGTGAACCAGATGATCGCCAGGCGCAACCTGACGGCGCCTCAGGCGGCGGAGCTCTTCGCGCTCACGTCGGTCGCCATTGCCGACGCGTTCATCGGATGCTGGAAGGAGAAGTACCGCTCGATGGTCGTGCGACCGGTGGCCTACATGCAGCGCGTCTTCGACTCGTCGTTCACGACGGTGATCCCGACGCCGCCGTTCCCCGAGTATCCGTCGGGCCACTCGGTGCAGTCGGCGGCGGCGGTGCAGGTGCTCAAGGCGCTGGTGGGTGACACCGTTGCCTTCAGCGACTCGACGCAGGTGGATGTGGGGCAGCCGCCGCGCGCCTTTGCCAACTTCACGGCCGCGCGCGATGAGGTGGCTCTGTCGCGCGTGTATGCCGGGGTCCACTACATGCCGGCGGTGATGGAAGGCCTGCAGCAGGGCGTCTGCATCGGCGATCGCGTGCTGGCGCGCCTGACGACGCGGGACGCCGCAAGGTGAGGCGCGTGGCGCGGGGCCAGCGCGCGACGCGCCGAACCCGGTACCTGCCGGTGCTCCTGCTCGCCGCGCTTGGCTGCGGCGGGCCGGCGGTCGACACCAGCTGGCACGACGAGGCCGGGTATCGCTGGCGACAGTTGGAGGTGCCGCGACGTGGCCGCGACGGCTTCACGCCGATGCGTGCGGCGCAGACCGGGATCACGCACGCCAACCTGGTGGACGATGAGCATGCCCTTGCCAACCGGCATCTCCTGATCGGGGCCGGAGTGGCGGCGGCTGACGTGGACGGCGACGGGCAGACCGACCTCTTCCTGGCCTCGGTGGAGTCGCCGGCGGCGCTGTACCGCAATGCGGGCGGCTTCCGTTTCGTCGACGAGACGGCGCAGCGGGGGATCGACGTGGCGGGGGCTGCGACGACCGGCGCGACGTTCGCCGACGTGGATGGCGACGGCGACCCGGATCTCCTGGTGGGAACCCTCGGCGGTCCGCTCTTCCTGTTCAGGAACGACGGGCGTGGGACGTTCTCCAACGACACGCAGCGCAGCGGGCTGCAGGGCGGGCTGGCGGCGACGACACTCGCCCTCGCCGACGTCGACGGCGACGGTGACCTGGACCTGTACGTCGCCACCTACAAGGTGCGCAACGCGCTGGACGCCTTTCCGCCGCAGGCTCGGGCGTTCGACCAGGTGGTGAAGAAGGTGGGAGACCGCTTCCAGGTGCTGCCGCAGTGGGCCAGCGAGTATCGCATCGAGGATCGCCCGGACCTGGGCGGGATCGTGCGGTCGCAGCGCGCCGATCGGGACCTCTACTTCGTGAACGATGGCACCGGCCACTTCACCGAGCAGCCCACGGCGGGTGCGCGCTGGCGCGACGAGCGCGGCGTGCCGCTGGCCGAGGCGCCCGACTTCTTCGGGCTGGCGGCGCGCTTCTACGACGTGAATGGCGACGGCGCCCCTGACCTCTACGTGTGCAACGACTTCGAGGACCCGGACCAGTTCTGGCTGAACGACGGTCGCGGTGACTTCCAGCTCGTGCCCCCGCTCGCGGTGCGGGCCACGAGCAACACCTGCATGTCGGTCGACTTCGGCGACGTGAACCGCGATGGCGCGGTGGACTTCTTCACCGCCGACATGCTGAGCCCGGGGCGCGAGGCGCGGCAGCGCCAGGTTCCCACGCACACGCCGCTGCGCAAGACGGTGGGAGAGTCACCCGACCGCGCCCAGTGGATGCGCAACATGTTGCAGGTGGCGAGGGGCGACGGGACATGGGCGCAGCTGGCGGACTTTGCGGGCGTGGCGGCGACCGACTGGACGTGGGCCTCCGCCTTCGTCGACGTGGACCTGGACGGCTACGAGGACCTGCTCACCGCCGTTGGGCATCGCTGGGACGTCCGCGATGCCGACACGTTCGACCGCATTCGCAACGCCTTTCCTCGCGTGGCGTGGAACCGCGAGCAGGGCGAATTCCCGCGCCTGGCGGTGCCGAGCGTCGCCTTGCGCAACAACGGTGACCTGACCTTCTCGCGGCAGCCGCAGTGGCAGTACGGTGCCGACTCGGCCATCGCGCACGGGCTCGCGCTCGGCGACCTGGATGGCGACGGAGACCTGGACGTGGTGGCCACCCGCCTGGGCGAACCGCCCGTGCTCTATCGCAACGAGAGCGCGGCACCGCGCCTCGCCGTGCGACTGGCTGGCCGTGCGCCCAATACGCGCGGCATCGGTGCCGTGGTCACCGTACGCGCGTCGTCGCTCCCGGCGCAGTCACGTGAGGTGACCGAAGGGGGGATGTACCTCTCGGGGAGCGATCCGCTGCTCGCCTTTGCCACCGGTCGGGATTCGACGGTCCGCCTGGAGGTGCGGTGGCGCTCGGGGCGGCGCACGGTCATCGACGGCGTGGCGCCGAACCGGCTCGTCGAGGTGCGCGAGGGCGATGAAGCGCCCGCCGCGCCAGGGAGTGCGGGGAGCGACAGCGCACCACCCGCGCTCTTCACGGATGCCACGTCGCTGCTGGGCGGGCACCGGCACTCCGAAGGGCTGTTCGACGATTTCTCGCGCCAGCCGCTCCTGCCCAACCGATTCTCGCAGGCGGGGCCCGGCATTGCGTGGGTGGACGCCGATCGCGACGGGCGGGAAGATCTGGTGGTCGGGAGCGGGCGCGGGGGGGCGCTGGCGCTGCTGCGCAACACCGCACGCGGCTTCGTGCGGTCGGACGGGCCAGCGGTGGCGGGCGACCTGGGGGCGCTGGTCCCGGTGGTGTCGTCCAACGGCGTGCGGCTGCTGGCCTCGCAATCCAACTACGAGGCGTCGGGCGACTCGGTGCTCCGGCTTCCCTCGGTCCTCGACGTGCGCCTGCCGGCCGGGCGCCCCACGGTGGCCGGTGCGGTGGTGGGCGGCGACTCGGCCATGGCCGGGGCCTTGGCGTTAGGCGACGTGGACGGCGATGGCGTCCCCGACCTGTTCGTGGGGGCGCGCGTGATCCCGGGGGCGTGGCCGCTCCCCGCGCGGTCGCACCTGTATCGCGGGCAGCCCGACGGCCAGTTCGTCCCCGAGCCTTCGCACGATGCCTCGCTCGCCGCGCTGGGACTGGTGACCGCTGCCACGTTTGCCGACCTCGATGCTGACGGCCGTGCTGACCTGGTGGTGGCAAGCGAGTGGGGGCCGGTGCGCGTGCTGCATAACGAGAGGGGGCGGTTGCGTGACGTGACGGCGGCGTGGGGACTGGCGGGGATGTCCTCTCGCTGGCTGGGCGTGACGGCGGGCGACTTTGACGGCGACGGGAGGCTGGACCTGGTGGCGACGAGCTGGGGGCGGAACGTGCCGTGGCGCGCCTCGCCCGAGCGGCCGCACGCGCTGTTGGTGGGGCGCGTGGACGACCAGTTCGCGCTCGTCTTCGCGCAGGTCGACTCGCTCACGGGGAAGGAGATGCCCACGGAAACGCTCTCCCGGCTGGGCGTGGCGCTCCCGTCGGTGCGACGGCGCATCGGCTCCTTTGCCGAGTATGCGCGGAGCGACGTGGCGGCGGTGCTGGGCGACCAGCGGACGGGGATGGTCCGCGTGGGGGCAACGACCTACGACCACGTGCTGCTGCTCAACCGTGGTGACCGCTTCGAGGTGCGTCCCCTGCCGGCCGAGGCGCAGCGCGCGCCGGCGAGCGCGCCCGTCGTGGCGGACTTCGACGGGGATGGACACGAGGACCTCTTCCTGTCGCAGAACTTCTATCCCACCGAGATCGGGACGCTGCGGTTCGACGCGGGCGCGGGCCTGGTGCTGCGCGGGGACGGCGCCGGGGGCTTTGCGACGTTAGGCGTGCGGGCGTCGGGTATCAGCGTCCTTGGCGACCAGCGCGGGGCGGCGACCGCGGACTTTGACGGCGACGCCCGACCCGACCTGGCGGTGGCGCAGAACGGTGCGGCGACGCGGCTCTTCCGCAACGCCGGGGGGCGACCGGGGGTGCGGGTGCGGCTGGATGGCGGGGCGGGAAACGCGACCGCGATCGGCGCGCAGTTGCGCGTCAAGCGCGGCGGCACGTGGGGGCCGGTGCGCGAGGTGCGTGCCGGGACCGGCTACTGGTCGACCGACGGTGCCGTGACGGTGCTGGCGCTCCCCGATGGGGCCTCGGCCGTGCAGGTGCGATGGCCGGGCGGCCAGGTGCAAGAGGTGCCGCTGCCAGCGGGGACACACGAGCTGGTGGTGCGTCGCGCCCCGTGAGGGAATTGCAGCCGACGGCCCGGCGGGGCGGCTACCCCTGACCGCGCCGCCGCGGGGGGCCGGAGCGCGTCCAGATTTTTTAATGATACGGCGACCACCGAGATCTACACTCTTTCCCTACACGAC
>CAZVDJ010000110.1:0-9824 GCA_964626245.1 uncultured Gemmatimonadaceae bacterium | reverse complement strand
GGGGGTGCCGCCGTGGCGACGCTGGTGCACGTGGCCCAGGTCGAGTTCCGCTTCCGCGTGCTTGGCGTCTTCACGTGGACGCACCGCGAGTTCGCCTGGTTGTCGCTGGCGGGGTATCTGGCCTGCTTCCTCGCGTTCGCCGTCCCGGTGGGGCTGCTGGTGCTTGCGCTGCGGGGACGCATGCGGGTGGGGGTGGTGGGGGCCTGCTTTGCAGCGTTGGTGGCCTTCGCGATCCTGCTCTTCTTCCCGCGACTGCATCCGGCGGCGCAGCTGGCGCTGGCCATAGGCATCGGGACGCAGGTGGGGCGGTGGATGTCGGGGAACCCGGCGGCAGCGCGCCGCTGGACCCGGCGTGTCACGCTCGGTGCGGCCTCCGTGGTCATCGTGCTGGGGCTGGCGGCGAGCGCACGCTTTCGCTTCGGTGAGCCAGGGCGGGTGCGCGCCCTTCCCGCGGCGTCGGCCGATGCGCCCAACATCGTCCTCCTCATCCTGGACACGGTGCGGGCCGCCAGCATGAGCCTGTACGGGTACGGTCGCGAGACCACGCCGGTCCTCGATGCGCTGGCGCAGGAGTCCACCGTCTTCGACCACGCCTTCTCCGCCGAGTCGTGGACGGCACCGTCGCACGCCAGCATGATGACCGGGCTCTGGCCCAGCCAGGCCGGCGCCGACTACCTGCACCCGATGTACGACTCGCTCCCCACCGTGGCCCAGGTGCTCGCGGGGAAGGGGTACGTGTCGGGGGGCTTCATGTCCAACACCGGCTACGCCGGCTACCAGCTGGGGATCTCGCGCGGCTTCACGCACTACGAGGACTTTCCGTTCACGCTGGAGCAGGCGCTGTGGAGCACGACGCTCACGCAGACCTGGTCCGGGCAGCAGGTGGTGGAGGGGCTCCTGGCGCGCGAGCCGTGGCGGATTCGGCAGGCGATTGCGCACCCCAACCTGCGCACGGCCACCATTCCGCGCGCTGATCATCGCACCGCCGCCGACATCTCCGCGAACTTCTTCGCCTGGCGCGAGGCGCAGGGCCAACGCCCCTACTTCGCGATGCTCAACTTCATGGACGCGCACGCCCCCTACAACCCGCCTGCCGGCTTCCGCACGCGGTTCAATGGCGGGCGCGAGGAGATGGACCGCTACGACGGCGGCATCGCCTACGAGGACAGCGTCATCGGCACCATCGTGCAACGCCTGCGCGAACGCGGGGAGCTCGAGCGCACGATCCTCATCGTCACCTCGGACCACGGTGAGCAGTGGAACGAGCATGGCCTCGGCTCCCACGGCAATTCGCTCTATCTCCCCCTGTTGCACGTCCCGCTCCTGGTGCGTGCCCCGGGACGCGTGCCCGCCGGCGCACGCGTGGCGCGCGCGGTGTCGCTGCGCGACCTGGCGGCCACCCTCTCGGAGTTTGGCGGTGTCACTGGCGGTCCACTCCCGGGCACCTCGCTCACCGCCGCCTGGGGGGCCGACAGCGGCAGGTCGCTCAGCCCGGTCATCGCCGAGGCGGCCGCCAGCGTGAACCCCTCCAAGGTGAACCTCACGCGCTTTGGACCCATCCGCGCGGCCATCGACGACGCGTGGCATTCCATCCACTACGGCAACGGGCGGGTGGAGCTCTTTGCCTGGGCCCGCGATCCGGGAGAGCTGGATGACCGCTCGCAGTCAGCGGAGTCGGCACCCATCCTGGAACGGCACCGCACGATGATCGGCGAGCAGCTGGGCACCGGCTGGCCGGTCCCCCGTCATCGCCTGCACTAGCCGCGCCCTTCCCGACGGCGCCGCCGCGCCCTCCCTGAGGCATGCCTAGCGCCTGAGGACCGAGCGGCTGCGGGCCTAACGGCTGCCGGAACGGGCGCCGTAGGCGTCGCGCAACGCGGCCGACAGCCGGTCGCGGTCGGCGGCGTAGCGAGGATCGGACGCCAGGTTCACCTGCTGGCGCGGATCCTGGTCCACGTCGTACAGCTCGGCTGCGCCCCCCTCGCGCTCGATGTACGCGAAGGCTCCGTCGTGCAGGCTGCGCATGGCGCCGGTCGACGCGGGGTACCACGCGGGAAGGTGGGTGCGCGCATCGATGCTCGAGAGCACCGGCGACGCCGGCTGCGGCTCCGCACCCGGCCGGCAGTGGCGCAGGAGGCTGGTCCCGGGAAAGGTCCCGGCCTTCACGGACGAGAGATCGGCGATCGTCGCCGCCAGGTCGCGCAGCGTCACCCACTCCTTCACCACGCAGCCGCCTCCCTCGTCGCCCGGCAAGCGGATGATCAGCGGCACGTGCAGCTCCGGCAGGTAGAGGCTTGCCCCGTGGTCCAGGAAGCCGTGCTCGGAAAACGCCTCGCCATGGTCGGCGGTGACGATGATCGCGGTGTTTTGCAGCTGGCCGCGCTGCTCGAGCGACTCGAACAGCACACCCAGCTGCGCGTCCAGGAAGGCGATGGCGCCGTCATACGCATCCTGCAGCCCGCGGACCTCGTCAGCGCTGCGCTGGCGGCGCGACTCCCCGTAGATCGAGCGCGTCGGCGGCTCGCGCTCCAGGAACTGCCGGTCGTAGGGCGCCGGCGGGTCGTACGCCATGTGCCCGTCGAAGAAGTTCAAGAAGGCGAACCACGGACGCCGCGACTCCGTGCCGTCCAGCCAGCCAAGGAACTCGGCGTTGATGCGGTCCGCGTCCTTGACCCCCGGCTCGGCGTAGTCGTGCGTGGCGGCGTTCCAGACCTTGAACAGCATCCGGTTGAGCGTCGAGGCGCCCAGCAGCTCGGTGACCGAGAGTGGATAGTCACGATACCGCTGGAATCCGCGATTGAGCCCGTGCAGGTACGAACCGTACACGGTGTTGGCCACGAATCCACCCGTCCGGTACCCCGCGCCGCCCAGGACGCTGGCAAGCGTCGCGTCGGTGGTCGAGAGTGGTGTGTCGTACCCCACCGTGAGCTCGAACGGGTAGCGTCCCGTGAACATCGAGGCGTGGCTGGGGAGCGTCCACGGCGCGGTGGCGATGGCGCGATCGAAGCGCATCCCCCGGGCCGCCAGCTGCTCCAGAACCGGCGAGGTGCGCCGGCTGTATCCGTAGACGCTCAGCTCCGACGCGCGCACCGTGTCCAGGATGAGCAGGAGGACGTTGGGCGCGCCAGGCGTCGCCTCGGGCAGCCCGGCGACCTCGGCGCGCTCGCGTCGATCGCCGCGCCAGTGCAGGAGGAGGGCGCCGCCACCTGCAACGAGGGCCAGGAGAACGCTGGTCACGCGCGTCAGCATGCGCATGCGGTGCGGCATCGCCGTGGCCGCGCGCACCACGAGGGTGGCAACGCCCGCGGCCGCGATGACTTGTGCCGCCAGGTGAATCCGGCGCGAGATCAGCACCCACTCCATGGCCGTCAGCCAGGACACCGCGCCAAGCGCCCACACCCACGGACGGGGACGTCGCAGCATGCGCGACAACCACCACGCCGCCGCGCCGACGACCGCAAGCAGCGGGAGGTTCGCCAGCCCTCCCATCCAGATCGCCTCGGGGTTGAGGTAAAACGAGTTGTCGAAGCGGGGGGCGATGGAGCGCAGCACGGTGCGCAGCGCCAGCTCGCCAAGTCCGCCCGCCAGCGATGCGCAGAAGATGATCGCAGCAATCGAGGGTGCGGCGGCGCCCGCACGACCCGGGGTGTCTCCCCCGGGTGCATCGCCATCGGTGTAGGGTGTGGTCACGCCGCTTCGACTTTGCACGACTTGTGCCCCCGACCGGTACGGCGGGCTATCATGGTGCGTGAATTGCGCCTCTCGCTCGGCGTTGGCCTCGCGCCGCCCGGGTGTTCGGCGCCGGTCACGTTGCCTTGGGAGAGAGATGCCGGACTTCGAGGTCTTCGGGGGAGTGCTGCGTGCCACGCTCGACTTCCCTCAGCTTCCGCCGGCCTCGCGCGACGGCGAGCCGGATTGGTCGCTTGGCGTGGAAGATGGAGCCGCGCCAGAGGTCACCGGAATGCTCGCCGGGAGCGAGGAGCTGGCGGCCGGTGTGCAGGCGGTGCTGCGGCGGACCGCCGGGGGGCTCCGGCTTGCCTTCGACGACATCGGGACGTTCGACATCACGCAGGGCGGGCGCCGGATCGCCTGGTATCCCCGGCCCGGCTGCGACGTGGAACTCGCGCGGGTCGACATCCTGGGACGCGTACTCTCGACCGCGGTTCACGAGCAGGGGATCCTGTCGCTGCACGGGAGCGCCGTGGCGGTGAACGGAACGGGCGTGGCCTTCCTCGCCCCCAAGGGGTCGGGAAAATCGACGCTCGCGCTCACGCTCGCCTCGCACGGCGCACCCCTGCTCACCGACGACACACTCCCCGTCGACCCGTCGCGCGCCGTGGCCTATCCCGGCGTGCACGCCGTGCGCCTCTGGGACGATGCCGCCGAGCGATTCCGCGCCCTTGGCGAATGGCGTATCGGGTTGAGTGAGAAGCGGACGGTCGACAGCCTCCCCCCGCACCTGGTGCAGCGAACCCCCGTCCCCATGGCGGCATTCTACGAGTTGGTGGCTCGCCCGGCGGGAAGCGAGGGAGAGACGGTGCGACGGGTGAAGTACAGCGCCGCCGAGGGGAGCATGCGCCTGATGGCGCACCTCAAGCTCGGCGCCCTCCTGGGTGGTGCCGAGACGATGAAGATCTTCGACCGGTGCGTCGCGATCGCCGACCGCGTACCGGTCTATCGGCTGGACGTGACGCGCGCCCTCGAGGCGCTGGATGACGTGGCGCGCCAGATCGCCGGCTGGCATTCGTGACCGTCCTGCTCGCGCTCGTCGGCCCCGTTGCGGCTCGCCACGACGCCGAGGTCGCGAGGTTGGTGCAGGCGGGGCTCCTCGGGGCTGCGGGATCGGTCGCCGTCCATCGTCCGCAACCCGACGTTGCGTTGGCTGTCGCGGTCCCCGCATGGGACGGCGAGGCGGCAGATTGCCTGGCGCACGACGAGCGATTCACCGTCATCGCGCACGCATCGCTCTACTACCGGCGCGACCTCGCGAACGCCCTCGAGCGGTTGCGCGTCCCTCCACCCCGCAAGGGGACGAGCGCCGAGTGGATCCTCGCTGCCCTGCGAGGCTGGGGCGCCGAGGCACTGGAGCGCCTGGAAGGCGAGTTCGCCTTCGTCGCATGGGACGCCACGGAGCGACGGCTCGTCGCGGCGCGTGACCACGCCGGGGCCCGGACGCTCTTTCAGACGAGGATTGGTGACGGGATCGCCGTAGCCTCCACATTGCGGCTGACGCGCGCGGTGCCGGGATGCGCGGCCAGATGGAACGTGCTCGCGCTGGCCGAGGACGCGGGCGACATGGACCTGGCGCACACCCGCGAAACCGCCTTCAGCGCGATCGAGCGCCTTCCGGCGGGACATCGCCTGGCCTGGCGGCCCGGCACGAGCAGCGAGGTGCAGCGCTGGTGGGAGCTGCCCATCTTCGAGCGCGACTCCGGTGTCCCGTTCGAGGAAGGAGCCGAGGAGCTGCGCCGCCTGCTGGCCGATGCCGTCGCGGAGCGCGCCGATCTGGTGCGGGGGAGCGCGGTGATGCTGAGCGGCGGCTACGACTCGTCGGCGGTCTACGGCGCAGGAAGTTGGCGTCTGAGCGCGGAGAACGCCGGGGCCACCCCGCTTCGATCGGTCTCGTTCTCACATCCTCCGGGAGATCCCGGGCGAGAGGACGAACTCATCGCCGCGATTACGCGTCGATGGGGTCGCGAGCCGACCTTCATCGCGTGTGGCGACGTGCCCGCGATGGAGCCGTCGCTGCAGCGCGCCCGCCTGCGCGACGAACCGATGGCCCACACCTATGAGCTGTGGAACCGAGCCCTCGCCATCGGATGCCGTGACCAGGCGGCGCGGGTCGCCATGAATGGGAATGGCGGCGATCCCTGGTTCTCCACCTCGCCGGTCTTCCTCGCCGACCTGCTTCGGCAAGGGCGGCTACGGGAGTTTCGGCGAGAATGGCGACTGGTCGTTGGCACCATGACCTGGTATCGCCTGTTCAAGGTCGCCATTCAGCCCAACCTCCCTCCGTGGGCGATGGGCCTCATTGGGCGGCTGCGCGGAGGGCGAGCGCTCTCGGACGCGCACGAACGACCGATTCCACCCTGGATCGCGGCGCCCCTGCGCCATTCCCAAGACCTGCGCGCTCGCCGGCTGGCGCGGATGCCTCGGCGCCCCGGCGAGACGCTCTCGGCGGCTGGCCGCGTCTGGTTTCTGGATGCGTCGTTTCCCGAGCGGATCAACGCGCTGGTCTTCTCGATCTGTCAGCAGGAGGGTGTGGAGCTCCGCACGCCGCTTCTGGACGGACGGCTGATTCGTTTCGCCGCGACCCGCCCCCGCTGGGAGAGCAACTCGCGGCGGGAGAACAAGCACCTGCTCCGCCGCGCCATGGCCGGGCTCCTGCCGCCCGAGATCACCGCGGCCCGGGAGGCGAGGACCGGCCTGCCGAGCACCTACCTGCGCCGGACGCTGCGAGCGCACCTGGATGAGGGGCGCGATGCGTTCGCGGATGGCATGCTTTTGGCAGAACTTGGTGTCTTAGATCACTCGGCGCTGTTGCGCGAACTGAGCAGTTACGTCGCCGGCGACTGGTCCGACGACGAGCGAGCGGTCGCAGTGCTCGCCGCCCTGCGGGCGGAGTGGTGGTTGCGGACGATGCAGTAGTTGGTGGCTCGAGGGGGGCCTTCGATTCCTCGAGTGTCAGGCAAGAAGTTCATCTTGCGTTCAAGCAGGGGAGTTTGTAGCATTGCGGTCACGGGGGATCGCAGGTGCCGGGGCCCGTCCCGGATAATCTGGGAGGAGAAGAATGTACAAGTCGCCTGAACTGACGAAGTTCGGAACGTTCCGCGAGATCACCCTGCAGGGGCGCTATGGCGTCGCTGACGGAGCTTTCACGCGCAACGATGGGTGCGTTTTCGGGGACCCGAGCGGGCGCTGCTCGTAGGGCCTTCGAGGGCACGGTCGGCCCTAGGCCGATCCTGAACTATCGTCAAGAACAACAACGCCGCCTCGCTCGACGAGGCGGCGTTGTTGCATTTCGGCCGCAAATGTCCGGCGCCCGGGCGACACGTCGGCAAACGGTGCCTCGACAATATCTTATGGATCGGCGAAGCGAAGTATTGGTCGCCTTCGCGTGGTCAGCGACCTGAGCTTTCCCGTTCCTCAGTCGCCAGGGCGTCGGCGATCGCCCGCGCCGCTGAGCCGTCGCCGAAGACCGGAGGCGGCGTCGTCGCGGGCCGCTTCCACGCCGCCACGCGTTCCGGAATCTGGGCGGGGTCGCCGGACAGGAGCGTGTTCCATCCGGACTGCACGGTCTCCACCCACTCGGTCTCGGGTCGAAGGGTGAAACAGGGGACGGAGAAGAAGTAGGCCTCCTTCTGCACGCCGCCGGAGTCGGTCAGGACTCCACGCGCTCCCTGCTCCAGCTGGAGCATGTCCAGGTAGCCCACGGGCTCCACCAGGCGCACCCGCCGCCACGCGGCGTGGCTGGCCGAGAGGCGTGCGCGCGTCCGCGGGTGAATCGGAAAGACCACGGGGGCATCGAGCCGGTCCAGCGCCGACAGGAGGGCGGCCAGCCGCTCCGGATCGTCGGTGTTGTACGGCCGGTGGATGGTGGCCAGGTAGTAGCCTCCTGACTCGACTCCGCTGGCCTCGAGCACGTGCGAGCGCTCGCGCGCCAGCGCGCCGAAATGCAGGACCGCATCGAACATGACGTCGCCGACCCGTCGAACCCCCGAGGTGATCCCCTCGCGCGCGAGATGTTCGACCGCCGTCAGGGTGGGGCAGAAGAGGAGCGTGGAGCAGTGGTCGGTCAGGACACGGTTGTGCTCCTCCGGCATGCTGCGGTTGAACGAGCGCAGCCCCGCCTCGACATGGGCGATGGGGAGCTGGAGCTTGCACGCGGCGATTGCCGCGGCCAGGGTGGTGTTGGTATCGCCGTAGACCAGGACCCAGTCGGGGCGTTCCTCCAGCATCACCTGCTCCAGCGCGATGAGCATACGCCCGGTCTGTTCGCCGTGCGGTCCGCTCCCCACCTCGAGGTTCCGGTCGGGACGTCGAATCCCCATCTCCTCGAAGAAGACGCGCGACATGCGGTCGTCGTAGTGCTGCCCGGTGTGAACGAGCACTTCGTGCACTCCCGCCGCCTCGAGTGCCCGCGCGACGGGCCACGCCTTGATGAACTGCGGGCGTGCGCCGACGACGGTCAGGACCTTCACGTCGCCCCTCCCCGCGAGATCGGATCGAGTCGTTTCACGTAGAGATTGGTGGTGATGCCCCAGCGGACGACCTGCCCGCGAAGCTCGAATCCTTCCTTGCGCACGAAGCCGTTGGCCGCGGGGTCGAGGTCCACGGGCTTGCAGAAGACCTTGGCCTCGGCCACTCCGCGTCCGCGAAGGTAGTCGAAGGCTCGCGAGATGAGGGCGTTAGGCACGTTGATGCCCTTGGCCCGCCGCAGTTCCCCGCCGCCGCGGGCGCCGCGGCGCACCGCGATGGTCAGGAGTTCCGCCTGGATCTCCATGCCGGGCTCCGGCATGCGGCCCAGCACCGAGGCCGCGATGCGCAGCACGAAGGCCAGCCGGCTGGGAGAGAGGAGGGCGAAGAGGAGGGCGAGCGCGAAGGTGAGCGCATGCCGCCGGAAGGCAGAACGCAGCGCCGCGCGCACGTCGTGCGAGTAGACGATGAAGCCCAGCAGTTCCTCGTTCCAGAAGTAGCCGTCGAGGTGCAGGTCCGGTTCGTCGAGCAGCGCGCGGTGGTAGCGATTGGCGAACGACGGCCCCAGTCGCGCCGCCATGGTGTCGGGAATCGCCTCGCGCGCGAGCGCCAGCAGCGCGGGAATGTCCTCGACGGCCAGCGGTCGCACCCCGTGCGGCGGGACCTCTGCTGTCACGGTGGGTGCGGGCGAGTTGGCGTCCGGCGCGGACATGGACATCGGTGTGTGGCGAGCGGTCACGCCGTCAGCGGCCGGACGCGGCCGGCTCGCCGCCACCCGGTGTGAGGTATCGCCGCATGCCGCGGAAGTAGAGGAAGACGCCGACCGGTGCTAGGACCAGGAAGAGGACGCGCATCCCGAGCATCGTCTCCGCTCCTCCCTCCAGCCCGGCGATTCCGTACAGCGAGGCCACCGCCGCCTCCGTGAAGCCGATGCCCCCGGGGGTGATGGGGACGTTGTTGAGGACGAAGGCGAGCGAGGTGAGGAAGCCCCCCAGCGGGCCGGCCGACCCCGGGTGCGTGGCCAGCTGCAGGCACACGATGCAGCTGGCAGCGCAGAGGTTGGCCGCCACCGACCAGGCCACGGCCGCCGCCAGCGCGCCACTGCGGCGGCGATAACCGTGGATGGTGTCGAGGACGCGCCGAGGATAGCCGCCTAACGGCAGGACGCGGAGCACGAACTGCACGGGCGCGCTGGCCAGCCCCCGGCGCGACAGCGCGACGAGGATCGCGGCGAGGAGTGCCAGGGCCCCGGCGGCGGAGACGCCGAGGATCCACTGGATCACCGGGCTGTCCGCCACGATGCCGGGAAAGAACGGGGCCAGGACGAGCGGGAGGAGGAGGATCCCCACCAGGCCGAGGACACGGTCGAGCAGGACGATGGTGGCGATCTCCGTGCGCCGCCCGGCGTGTCCGTCAGCCGCAAACCAGAGGCGCACCAGGTCGCTGCCGATGGTGGGGAGCACGAGGTTGGCGGCATTCCCGATGAGGGTGAGCCGCACCGAGTTGCCAAGCGAGACGTGCAGTTCCCGGGGCGCGGTGAGGATGCAGAAGCGCCACGACGCCAGCACCAGCCCCAGGAAGAGCAGCGCCAGGGCCGCCAGGGTCAGCGGCCACGCGTGCAGCAGCCC
>CAZVDJ010000109.1:0-9867 GCA_964626245.1 uncultured Gemmatimonadaceae bacterium | reverse complement strand
GAGGCGTGGCTGACGGCGCGCGACGCGTATGCGGCCGCGGCGTCGCGGCGACCGGCTGCGCGCGCGCTGCTGCTCAAGGCGGCGACCGCGGCGCTCAACGGCGGCGAGCCGGCGTCCACGCTGGCGCTGCTGGAGGGGGGCGCGATGGCGGGTGACAGCACCGAGGGCGGGCGCGCGGCGCTGCTGCAGGTGCGCGCCCTGTCGGCGCTGGGCCGGGCCGCCGAGATCGAGGCGATGGTGCGTGATCGCGCCGGGGCGCTGGGGCCCGAAGGAGTCCGTCAGGCGCAACGCGCCCTGGCCTGGGCCTGGATTCGGGCCGGGGAGCTGCCGCGCGCGCGCGCCGCGCTCGTGGCGGGGGGAGGCGGGACGGAGGAGGACGAGCGCGTGGAGGCCTGGCTGGCGCTGTACGAGGGCGACCTGAAGGTGGCGCGCCGCGGGCTGCGTCGCACCGATGAGGGGTCGCGCGACGTGGTGACCGCGATGGCGCTGTTGTCGCGCACGCGATCGGAGTACGCGCCGCCCGTGGGCGAGGCCTTTCTGACGTTGGCGCGCGGCGACACGGCGGCGGCGGCGAAGCGATTCGAGGCGACCGCGCGCGAGCTGTCGGACGCGTCGCCCTTCCTCTTGCTGCTGGCGGCCCGCTTGTCGCTGGCGGCCCGTGACACGGCGTCGGCGCTGCGGTTGTGGGGCGCCCTGGTGGACGGGGCCGTGGACGCGCCGGAGGCGGCCGAAGCGGAGTTGGATTGGGCGCGCCTGCTGCGCCGCACGGGCGACTCGAAGGGGGCGGTGGCGCACCTGGAACATCTCATCCTGACGTATCCGCAGAGTGCGCTGGTGCCGCAGGCGCGTCGCGAACTGGAGCTGGCGCGCGGCTCGATCCCGCCCGGGGAGACACGCGGGGAAGCGCACGGGGAGGCGCGCGGGAAGTCACCCTTGGAGACGCACGGGGATCGCTCGGCGGACGTGGTCGTCGCGGTGCGTGGGGGGCATGAAGACGGTGCGATTGGCGAGCTGCGTGCGGTTCGCGCGGCTCGTGCCGTGCGTGCGGACGCGGTGGTGGTTGCGGTGGCTGAGGTGGTTGCGGTTGTCGCGGTGGAGGGCGGTGCAGCTGAACGGCCTCCGTCGCGCCTTGTGGGAGGCGCCGAGTGATGTGGGGGGCCCCCCC
The DNA here is from genome assembly GCA_964626245.1 of uncultured Gemmatimonadaceae bacterium. Taxonomy (GTDB): domain Bacteria; phylum Gemmatimonadota; class Gemmatimonadetes; order Gemmatimonadales; family Gemmatimonadaceae; genus SCN-70-22. The sequence continues at coordinate 8,702 of CAZVDJ010000109.1, read as the reverse complement.
GAACTCAGAGTAACGCGTTGGACACACTGCCCCTGTATCATTGCATTGCCTACTCGCCAATCTGGCTCGCCAAACCGGCTCGCCAATCTTGCTCGCCTTCGTCGCCTCACTCGAGCGCCTCACCCGCTCCGCTCAGGTGTGTTCGGATCCCGACCTCCCGCCTTCGACTGCCTGCTACCCTGACGTGCCCCACGTGCCCCGTTCCTCCCTCGTGATTCGTCGTCATCGTCTCGCCGTCCGCGACCTCGTGATCCCGCACCTCGCGATCCCGCACCTCGCGATCCCGCACCTCGCGACGCCCCGCCTCGCGTGGCGCCTCCTCACGACCCGCCATCGCAAGGTGTTCCACTACGCCGTTCGTCAGCTGCTGGCGTCTCTCGCGCTCGCGCTGCTCCCCGCCGCGGCGCGCGCGCAGCACCTGTTGGTCCCCATGGACGACGAGCAGTCCAATCACCTCAAGGCGTACGGGCTCACGTTCAATGCGCTGAAGGACGGCAACAAGGCGGAGTGGTTCATCAACTATCGCGGCGGCGCCTTCCTGCTGCCTGACGTGACCGACCTGCGCAAGCGCGCGACGCTGGATGGCGTGAGCTTCGAGCCGATCGACAACGCTCGGCTGCAGGCGATTCGCGGCGAGATCGCCGCGGGCAACATGGACGCCATCTCGCTCGAGCGCGCACCCAAGGTGGCGATCTACAAGCCCGACAAGTCGCCCCCGTGGGACGATGCCGTGACGCTGGCGCTGCAGTACGCGGGGATCGAGTTCGCCTCGGTCTACGACGAGGAGGTGAACAACGGCGACCTGTCCAAGTACGACTGGCTGCACCTGCACCACGAGGACTTCACGGGACAGCAGAACAAGCTCTACCTCGGCTTCCGCGACACGCCGTGGTTCATCGAGCAACGCGAGCGCGCGCTGGCGAGCGCCCGCAAGCTGGGCTTTGCGAACATCCCGGCGATGAAGAAGTCGGTGGCGGAGAAGATGCGGCAGTTCGTGGAGCGCGGGGGCTTCCTCTTCGCCATGTGCGGAGCGACGGAGACGCTCGCGCTGGCGGTGGCGGCGCACCAGACCGACATCGCCGGGAGCTTCGCCGACGGTACGCCGGTGGACGAGGCGGCGGACAGCAAGCTCGATTGGGAGCGCTCGTTCGCGTTCAAGGACGTGCACCTCGAACCGTCCCCCTTCGTGAACGCGATGAGTGACATCGATGGACACCAGGTGAACGTGCCGGGGCGGCGGCAGCCGCTGGGGCAGTTCACGCTCTTCCAGTTCTCGGCCAAGTTCGACCCGGTCTCGTCGATGCTGGTGCAGAATCACCGCACCGTGGTCCCCGACTTCTACGGCGTGACGACGTCGTTCACCAAGGGGACGCTCAAGCAGGGGGTCACCGTGCTCGCGCAGGAGGAAGGGGCCCCGTGGACCAAGTACATCCACGGCGACTACGGCAAGGGTTCCTGGACCTTCCTGGGGGGCCACGACCCCGAGGATCCGCAGCACAACATCGGGGCAGCGCCCACCGACCTCTCGTTGCACCCGACGTCACCGGGATACCGGCTGATCCTGAACAACGTGCTCTTCCCGGCCGCGAAGAAGAAGCCCCTGAAGACCTGAGACGATCGACAACGGAGCGACGCGCATGGTGGCGGTGATTGGGCGGTGGTGGGGCGATCGGTGCGGTGAGATGCGTCGGTCTTCGCGCGGGATGCGCCGCGCCGGGCGCGCCGCGGCGGCGTTGTGCGTGTTGGGTGCGTGCCTCCCGCTGGCCGACGTGACGGCGCAGGCACCGCAAACCCGATCGCCGTCGGGCGTCGCGGGCCAACCCGAGGCGCGATGGCACCTGGGCGGATCGCTCGGGTTGGTCGGGGTTCCCGACACCTACTGGCAATACGCCACCATCGGAGTGAACTGGTCGCGGCTGGCTCCCGGGCGCCTCGGAGGCGTTGTCGAGCTGGCAGCCTTCCCGGGCTTCGTCGACGACGGACCGTACGCCGCGCTCGTCTCCGGCGCGTTGCTCTACCCGCTGCAATGGGCAGAGCGGCTCGTGTTCTCGCCGCGCGCGGGGGTCACGGCGGTGGCCGGACGTCCGGATGAGGAATCATCGATCCTCATCGGACTGCACGTGGGCGCTGACGCGTCGTGGCACCTGGGGCGGGTGGTGCGCCCGCGTCTGAGCGTCACGCGCGACCACTTCATCCTGGAGAAGGCGGCCTTCTGGCGCGTGCAGCTCGGGATCGAGAGCTCACGCGGGTGGCTCGCGCGCCCCTGGTAGCGACGACGGGACGCACGCGCGGGGTGCGCACGCGCGGGGTGCGCGCGCGGATGCCGCGATCTCCTAGATTGCGGCATGTCCTCCGCCGCCGCCCCTCCCCGCATCGCGCCTAACGCCGCCGCCGCGGTGCGCGCGGCGATCCGGCTGGCGGGAGGGCGGGAGGTCTGCTTCGTCTGCACCGTCGACGAACGTGAGGTGATCGCCGCGGCGCGAGTCGTGGCGCGCGGCGACGTGAAGTCGGTGCTCGCCCTCCCGGGCTTCGCCCAGCGAGGCGAACTCCTCCTCCACAACCACCCCTCCGGTCACCTGGAGCCGTCGGGCGCCGACCTCGAGGTCGCGGCGCGCATGCACGATGCCGGCGTTGGCTTCGCCATCACCGACAACGACGCCAGCGAGATCTACGTGGTGGTGGAGGTGCCGCGCCAACGGCGGCATGCACCGGTGGATCCGCGCGCCGTCGATGCCCTCCTGGGGGCGGGCGGCCCGGTGGCCCGGTTGCACCAGCGCTACGAGGACCGCGTGGCGCAACGGCGATATGCCGGGACCATCGCGCGCCTGTACAACGGCGGCGGCATCGGCGTGCTGGAGGCCGGGACCGGGGTCGGCAAGTCGTTAGGCTACCTGGTCCCCGCGCTGCGCTGGGCGGCGCAGAACGGCGAGCGCACCGTCGTTTCCACCAACACGATCAACCTGCAGGAACAGCTGGTGGGGAAGGACCTCCCCTTCCTCGCGCGGGCCCTGGACGACCAGCCGGTGCGCTTTGCGCTGCTGAAGGGCTGGCACAACTACCTCTGCCTCTTCCGGCTGGAGCAGGCACGCGGCGCGGGGGCCACGCTCTTCGACGCCAACCTCGCCGGCGACGTGGAGGCGCTGGCCGCGTGGGCCGAACGTACCGCGGACGGTTCCCTCAGCGACCTGGCAGCGCCGCCGCGCGCCGAGGTGTGGGACGAGGTCGCCGCCGAGCCGGACCTCTGCCTCCGGCTGCAATGTCCGCACTTCGACCGCTGCTTCCTCTTTGCCGCCCGGCGGCAGGCGGCGCAGGCGGACGTGATCGTCGTGAACCATCACCTGCTCCTTGCCGACCTCGCGGTCCGCCGCGCCTCGCAGAAGTGGGATGACGCGGCGGTTCTGCCACCGTACACCCGGCTGGTGGTGGACGAGGGACACCACCTGGAGGACGCGGCTGCCTCGCACCTGGGGGCGACCGCCACTCGGCGCGGGCTGCAGCGGCTCTTTGGCCGCCTGGAGCGGCGCGGCAAGGGGCTCCTCCCGACGCTCGCGATGCGCCTCTCGGTGCGAAAGGACCTGCTCAGCGTCGCGTCGCATGACCTGGTGATGGCGCGCCTCTATCCCGCCGCCACCGCGGCGCGGGAGAAGGGAGGGACGGTCTTCGACCTGCTGGATGGCGTGATGCAGGAAGCGAAGCTCCCCGTCTTCCGCCTCACCGACGATTTCGCCGATCACCCGGTCTGGCGCGCGGGACTCGCGGCCGCGCTCGAGGACCTGTTGCGGGAACTGGCGCTGCTGAGCGACAACCTGCGCCTGGTGCGCGAGCGCCTGGAGAGCGACGAGCAGGCGCTGGAGGCGCACGCCGCGCTGCTGGGCGAACTGCGCGGCGTGGCGCGCCGGCTGGAGCACGCGGGCGATGCACTGCGGCAGGGACTGACCCCGGCGGGCAAGGTGCCGACGGTGCGCTGGCTCGAGGTGCGCGGCAAGGAGCGCAACCTGGCGGTGACCACGGTGCCGCTCGACCTGGCGCCGATCCTGCGCGAGGATCTCTTCAAGCGCCCGGAGACGGCGATCGTGACCAGCGCCACGCTCTCCGCCGATGGATCGTTCGACTTCGTGCGCGCGCGGTTGGGCCTCACCGAGGATGAGGTGGAACCGGAGGCACAGGTCTTCCCCTCGCCGTTCGACTATCCGTCACAGGCGATGCTCGCCATCCCCGTGGACGTTCCCGCGCCTAACGTGGACCCTCGCGGTCACTTCCTGGCGGTGGTCGATGCGATCGTGACGGTGGCAGAGGCCGCGCGCGGGGGCGTCTTTGCGCTCTTCACCTCGCATCGCGACGTGCGCGAGGCGGCGGTGCAGCTGCGCGAGCGCGGCGTCGAGCAGCGGTTTCCCCTCATGGTGCACGGCGAGGACGGGCGCGACGCACTCCTGCGGCGCTTTCGGGATGCCGGCGACGCGATCCTGCTGGGGACGGCCTCGTTCTGGGAGGGGGTCGACGTCCCCGGCGATCCGCTGCGCGCGCTGGTCCTGAGCAAGCTCCCGTTCAAGGTCCCCACCGAGCCGCTCACCGCCGCCCACTGCGAGGCGATCGAGGCACGCGGAGGCGACGCCTTCCGAGAGTACATGATCCCGCACGCGGCGCTGCGCCTCAAGCAGGGGTTCGGCCGCCTGATCCGCACCGCGACCGACCAGGGGGTGGTGCTGCTCATGGATCCGCGCGCCGAGTCCAAGCCGTTCGGCCGCGAGATGGTGGAAGGGCTCCCCCCGGCTCGGCGCGTCATTGCCAACTGGTCGGAAGTGGCCCGCGAAATCACCCGCTTCTACGCCCCCGCTGCCAAGCGCCGGAAGTAGCCGACCGGTACCTTTCCCCCCGGAATTCTCGTCGTCTCGTCTTCCCGTCTTCTCGTCTTCTGCCCCATGAGGCCTTCCAAGATCGTCTGCATCGGCCGCAACTACGTGGACCATGCCAAGGAGCTGGGCAACGACGTCCCGAAGGAGCCGCTCTTCTTCCTCAAGCCGCCCTCATCGCTCATCGGCGATGGCGACGCCATCGTCCTCCCGCCGCAGTCGCAGCAGGTGGAGTTCGAGGGGGAAATCGCGATCGTGATCGGGAAGGCGCTGCGCCACGCATCCGAGGCCGAGGCGGCCGCGGGCGTTGCGGGCGTCGTGGCGCTCAACGACGTCACCGCGCGCGACCTGCAGCGCAAGGACTCGCAGTGGACGCGCGCCAAGGGGTTCGACACCTTCTGCGCCGTGGGCAAGCCAGCCCTGGGGACGTTCGACTTTGGCGCACTGGAGATCGTGACGCGGGTAAACGGGACCGAACGGCAGCGCGCGCGGGGATCGGACATGGTCTTCGCCGTTCCCTTCCTCCTGTCCTACGTCTCCCAGGTGATGACGCTCGAGCCGGGTGACCTGGTGGCGACGGGGACGCCGGCCGGGGTGGGGCCGCTGGCGCCGGGCGATGTCGTGGAAGTCGAGGTCGTGGGTGTCAGCACGGTGCGAAACACGGTCCGGTGATGCGTTTGGGGCGTCTGCAACGAGTGCCGGCGGAAACCCGTTGAGTTCGTGGGGTTACCAACCGATGACGCCCGCTCCGGTGGGCGCGGTCGATGCGACGGCTCGCCGGCGCTCCGACCGGACGTGACCGGACTCCCTGCATGCCACTCTGACCAGAGCCCTGCCTGAATGCTCACGCTCAACGCGCGCCACAATCGACCGGACCCCGGCGCCAGCCCGGGTCGTTCGGCGCGCGTCACGGCGTTGTCGGTGGTGCTACACGTCGTCTTCGTCCTGGTCCTCTTCCGGGCGCTGCAGTCCACGGGAGCGATCCAGCGCATCTTCGTGCGCGAGGACCGTCCAGCCCGGCCCCCCGCCGAGCGCCTGACGTACGTCGCGGTCCCCCCGCGCGCGCCGAGCACCACCCCCCCCAGCGTGGCCCCCACGCCCAGCCGTGCGCCGCGCGAGGGGAGCACGCGCGCCGGCCGCAACGTCGGTCCCGATGCGCCCGGCACGCCGTCGGGCGTTCCCACGATTCCGCTGGTCGCCCCCGCGCAGGTACCGGCGGGGATCCCCGCCCCCGGTGCCGGCTTCGACGTGAACGTGGGCACTCCCGCCACGGGGCCGCTGGCGAGTGGCCGGGGGGCGGTGAAGGGGTTGCAGCCCGGCTACGTCGACCCGCGCCTGTGGCCGGCCGCCCCGCGCCTGGAATACGCGCCCAAGACCGACGAGCAGCGCCTGGACTCCGCGGTCGTCACGAGCATCATGCGCTACCGCGATTCGGTCGCGGCGCTCGCGTACTCGCCTAACAAGTTCGAGCGCGGGGACTGGACCTACCAGACGAAGGACGGCAAGAAGTACGGGATCGACCAGCAGTTCATCCGGCTCGGCAAGTTCTCCATCCCGACGGCGCTGCTGGGGTTGCTCCCGCTCAACCAGGTGCAGGGGAACCCGATCGAGAACGACCGGCAGGCGCGGCTGGCGGCGATGCGCGCGGACATCCTGCAGGGGACGCAGGCGGCGATGAACGAGGAGGAGTTCCGCCAGGCGGTGAAGAAGATCCGCGCGCGCAAGGACAAGGAGCGCGCCGACGCCGAGGCGAAGAAGAAGACCGAGGCGAAGCCGATCTCCGACTCGCGTTAGGCCTCGGGGGGCGCGGGCTCGGGGGCGTCGTGCCAGGTGCGGAAGATCGCCGTCACCACGCCCAGCACGGCAAAGTCGTCCGACGGTCCCAGGAAGATCTCGCGCGACTCCCCGTTGGTGGCGGAGAGCGCGAGGACCGCGCCCTGCCGCTGTACCACGCGCACCAGGACGTGCGGCCCCACGCGCGCGGCCACCAGGTCGCCGTCGCGGGCACGCGTCGACGGGGCCACGAGGACCCAGTCCCCGTCGTGCACCCCGCGCGCCATCATCGCCTCGCCGCTGTTGCGCAGGAAGAAGGCGTCGCTGGCCGGGACAAAGGCGCGATCCACTGCCACCCAGCGCTCGCGGTTGTCGTCGGTGAGGTACGGCTCCGCCGGGTTCACGCGGGCGTAGAGGGGAACCGGTTGCACCTGTCCCATCGACGACCAGCCCACGATGCGCACGCCGCGCGAGCGTCCCGGCTGCCGCTCGATGAACCCCTTGTCGGCCAGCGACTGGAGGAGTTCCGCGACGGTCTTGGTGGACTTGATGCGGAAGCGGCGGCCAATCTCGCGGACGCTCGGCTGGAAGGTGTGCTCCGCGAGGAAGTCCAGGAGAAAGTGGTAGACGCGCCGTTCCAGCGGCGTGAGCGGATCGTTCATGCCGCCGGGCTGGGCGCCGTGAGGTGCAAGACGGCGGCGTCGAGGCGCTGGAGCGAGCGCTCGCGCCCGATTGCCAGGAGGACGTCGAAGATCCCCGGGGTGGCGGCCACGCCGGTGAGCGCCACGCGCATCGGCTGGAAGATCTTGCCGGCGCCGATGCCGCGTGACTCTCCAAGTGCCCGCAGCGACGCCTCCATCGCCTCCGCCTCCCACGGCGAGGCCGCCAGCTGCTCGCGCACCGCGCGCAGCAGCTCGGCGGTGGCCGCGGCGTCCTTCCACTGCTTGGCCACGGCCTCCGCGTCGTAGGCGACGTCGTCCAGGAAGTAGGGACGGCACTGCGCCACCAGCTCGGTCACGGTGCGCGCGCGCACGCGCAGCAGCTCCAGCAGCCGGTGCCACCAGTCGCGCCGCTCCTCCAGCGACTCAGCCGTGGTGAGCCCGGCCTCCACCAGGAACGGGCGCAGGTAGGCGTCGAGGGCGTCGATGGGGTGCTGCGCCAGGTGCTGGCCGTTCATCCACTCCAGCTTCTTCACGTCGAACACCGACGCCTTCTTCAGCATCCCGTCGGCATGGAACAGGTCGATCAGCTCGGCGCGCGTCATCACCTCGCGGTCCCCACCCGGCGACCATCCCAGCAGCGCCAGGAAGTTGCACATCGCGTCGGGCAGGATGCCGAGCGCGCGGTAGTCGCCCACGGCCGTCGCCCCGTGCCGCTTCGAGAGCTTCTTCCCGTCCATCCCGTGGATCATGGGGAGGTGGGCGAAGGTGGGGAGCGGGGCGCCTAACGCCTCGTACAGCAGGATCTGCTTGGGCGTGTTGGAGATGTGGTCGTCGCCGCGCATGACGAGGGTGATCCCCATCGCGATGTCGTCGGAGACGACGGCATGGTTGTAGATCGGCGTCCCGTCGGAGCGCAGGATGATGAAGTCGTCGATGTCCTTGTTGGGGAACTCGATGTGCCCGTGCACCAGGTCCAGCCACCCCGTTGCCCCCTCGGGGACGCGGAAGCGGATCGTGAAGGGGTCGCCGCGCTCCAGCCGCTCGGCCAGCTCGGCGTCGGAGAGCTCCGCCAGGCGGCGGTCGAAGTGGAACTGCTCGCCGCGCGCCTCGGACTCCTTGCGCAGCCGGTCGAGCGTCTCGGCCGTGGTGAAGTCGCGATAGGCGGCTCCCGACTCGAGCAGGCGGTGGGCGTCACGCTGGTGGCGCGCCAGGTTCGCCCCCTGGAAGACGACCTCCTCGTCCCAGTCGAGCCCCAGCCAGGTGAGTCCCTCGAAGATCGCGCGCGTGCTGTCGTCGGTGCTGCGGGCGCGATCGGTATCCTCGATGCGCAGGAGGAACTGCCCACCGGTCTTGCGCGCCAGGAGCCAGTTGAACAGGGCGGTGCGCGCTCCCCCCACGTGCAGGTAGCCGGTGGGGG
>CAZVDJ010000108.1:0-9879 GCA_964626245.1 uncultured Gemmatimonadaceae bacterium | reverse complement strand
GCTGGCCGCTCTGGTCCACCTGGCAGGGCACGCGCGCCCGCGCCGCACTTCCCACCATCGCCGCGCAGGCTGCACGGGGCGACGTGGTGGGCGCCTACGATGCGCTCCAGCGCCTGGAGCGACGCCTCTCGGGCGACAGCAGTGCGATGGCACTGATGGCCCGGATTTCCGACGTGATCTCGGTCGCGAGCACGCCGCCGGGCGCAACGGTGTCCCTCGAGCGCATGTCCCCAAACGACAGCGCGCAGCTGGACGGCGTGGTCGTGGGGACGACGCCGCTGGCGGCGCTTCGCGTGCCGCGCGTCGACCATCGGGTGCGCCTGACGCTGCCGGGCCACCGACCAGCCGAGCGCATTGCCTCGAGCGCCTTCCGGCGGTCGACGTCCTTTACGGGGGAGGGGCGCGACATCCGGTTGTCGGTCGACCTCGCCCCCGACTCGGTGCTCCCCGCCGAGATGGTGGCGATTCCCGGCGGCGAGTACACGCTGGTGGGGCCCGACCTCCCCATCGGGAAGAAAGCCGTCCTGCGCCCCTTCTACATCGACCGGTTCGAGGTCAGCAATGCGCAGTTCCGCGACTTCGTGCGCAGCGGCGGCTACGTGGCGCAGGAACCGTGGCCGGCGGGGACGTCGCGTGCCTCGTTCGTCGATCGCACCGGACTGGCTGGGCCACGCGCGTGGCGCAACCAGGAATACGCCGAGGGAAAGGGCGAGCATCCCGTCACCGGCGTTTCCTGGTTGGAGGCGCGGGCCTTCTGTGCCGCGCGCGGCAAGCGCCTGCCCACGCTCTTCGAATGGGAGAAGGCCTCGCGCGATGGCCAGACTGCCCGGCTGGGGATCGTCATGCCATGGGGCTACGTGAGCGCGATGACGGGGATGGAGCGGCGCGCCAACTTCGCCTCGTCGGGCACCGTGCCGGTGGACGCGCTCCCGTTCGGGATCTCGCCGTACGGGGTGCACGCGCTGGTGGGCAACGTGAAGGAATGGCTGGAGAACGCGCTGGAGGACGGTCACGCGGTGGCCGGTGGCTCCTGGGAGGATCCCGCCTACGTCTACTCGGAAGTGGCCGCCGTTCCCGACACGACCGCGAGCGAGGCGCTCGGCTTCCGCTGTGCGCGCAATGCCGATCCCGGCGAGGGCGTCGCGGGGCACGGCCGCCTGACGCTGCGACCCACTCCGCCGGCGTATCGTGCGGTCGATGCGGCGCAGCTGGCGGCGCTGCGCGCCTTCTATCGATACGACAAGCAGCCGGCCAGCGCGCGCATCAGCTCGACGGTGGAAACGGCGGGCTGGCGGCGCGAGCGTGCCTGGATCGACGGGGTCCAGGGCGACTCGATCCTCACCTATCTCTACCTCCCCACCGCCGCGGCCCCGCCCTTCCAGGCCATCGTGTACGTGGCGAGTTCGAGCGCCTTCTTCTTCCAGCCGGTGTGGGAGAGCGTGGAGGACCAGATGGCGCCGCAGCTCCGCGCCGGGCGCGCCGTCTTCGCCGTCGTCTTCGACGGGATGATCGAGCGCCCGTCTCCACCCGGGGCCCAGCGCCCGGAGCCTGCCTCGGTGGCCTTTCGCGACCTGATGGTACGGCACGCCACGGAGCTGCGGCTGGGGGTCGACTACCTACAGACGCGAAGCGACATCGATGGCACGCGCCTGGCGTACTACGGCCTGAGCTGGGGGGCGGGGTCGCGCCTCGTCCTTGCCGGCGTGGACGACCGGTGGCGCGCCATCGTTCTCGTGGGCGCCGGGATCGACGAGCGGGTGCAACCGACCCTCCCCGAGGCCGCCAACTACAACTTTGCGGCGCACCTGCGCCAGCCCAAGCTCGTCGTGAACGGGCGGCTGGACGAGGAGCACCCGTGGGCCACCCGGGGCAAGCCGCTGTGGGACCTCCTGCCCGAACCCAAGGAGTTGCACCTGATCGATGGCGCGGGGCACCACCCGCCGATCGAGATGCGTGCCCCACGCATCAATGCCTTCCTCGACCGCACCTTGGGGGCGGTGACCTTGCGGGGCGCCAGCGCGCGATAGCGGGCGGCACCCCGCGCCGTCAGCTCGACGGCTTTTCGCAGTTGAGCATCCAGTGCACACCGAACTTGTCGCTCACCATGCCGAACGACGCCCCCCACGGGGCGTCGATGAGCGGCTGCATCACATGGCCGTCCTCGCCGAGCACTGCGATCGCATGGTGCGCCTGCGCGGGATCGTTCATCGAGAGTGCCACGCTCACCGGTCCCATCCCCGGGGGCGTCCCGTCGCTATCGCCGTCGCTCAACATCACCGTCCCGCCGTCGAGCGTGAGCACCGCGTGCATCACGCTTTGGCGCCGGGCCTCGGGGCAGTGGGGATCCATGTCCCCAAAGCGCATGAGCGTCTGGACGGTGGCGCCAAGGGCGCGGCCGTAGTGGGTGATGGCCTCGTCGGCGCGGCCGTTGAGGTTGAGGTACGCGGTGGCGGCTTGGATGGACATGAGGAAGTCGGGGTGTGAAGGCCGTGTGGCCGGCGCACGCTACACTGCCGGCCGCCGGGTGTGGAAGTCGCTCGCCTGCTGGAAGCGGTGCGCCACGCCCAGCAGCACATCGTCCTGGTACAGGGCGCCGACCATCGTCGCGCAGATGGGCTGCGGCTGTAGCGGGGTCGCCGCGGCACGCGCGCTGTCGGCCGCCGTGCGCGGACCGAACTGTTGAAAGACGGGGACGTCGAACTTGTACGGGAGGACGACGCACGGGTGCCCCGTCTGCGCGTTGGCGCCGATGTCGGCACTGGGCGCGGCGATGAACAGGTCCAGGTCGCGCATGAACTCACCCCAACGCGAGATGAGGACGTAGCGCCGCCGTTGCGCCTGGACGAAGTCGAAGGCGCGCGCCCGCCGGCCGTTCACGAAGCGCGGGTTCCAGTCGGCGGGGGCCATGGGGTTGGCGGGCGGAGTCGCTGGCGCGGCCGTACCGGGAGCCCCCGGCGTGGCGCCGGACGCACCAGCGGCGGGAAGCGGCGGAAGGTTGTCCAGGTCGAGTCCGATCTCCTTCGCCTTGCGCTGCACGTATGCCTCGAACGCCGCCGCTCCCTCCACGCCGAGCCCGCCCTGCATCCCCGGCACGGTTGGGCGCGCGCCGATCGGGCGCGGTGTCAATCCCAGTGCACGGAGCGCGGCCACCAGTTCCTGCGGAGCGCCCGGGTCCACACCCACGCGCAGCGACTCCAGCCGCAACGATCGGTCGAAGGCGAAGGGCGTCATCACCGTCGACGGGTCCTTCTCGTCCACGCCATGGATGACGTGGAAGACCATCGCGCAGTCCTCCACGGTGCGGCACATGGGCCCCACACGATCGTTGGACCAGGCCAGCACCATCCCGCCGTGTCGGCTCACTCGGCCAAAGGTCGGGCGCAGGGCACTGATGCCGCAGCGAATGGCGGGTGAGACGATGGAGCCCGAGGTCTCCGTCCCGATGCTGAATGCCACGCAGCCCGCCGCCGTGGCCGACGCCGGACCCGCCGACGACCCACTCGACCCGACCGACAGGTTCCACGGGTTGTTGGTGCGACCGCCGAACCACTGGTCGTTCTGCGCGAAGAGCCCGGTGGAGAGCTTGGCGAGGAGCACGGCGCCCGCCTCGCGCAGCCGCACGACGATCTCGGCGTCCTCGTCGATGATGCGATCACGAAAGTCGGCGGCCCCCCAGGTGGTGGGAACGCCCCTGGTGGAGAACAGGTCCTTGAGGCCATACGGGAGTCCGTGCAACGGCCCGCGCCATCGCCCCGCGGCGATCTCGGCGTCGGCGCGCCGCGCCTCGGCGCGTGCCTGGTCGGCCATGAGCGTGACGACGCAGTTGAGCACGGGATTCAGCCGCTCGAGCCGGCCCAGGTACAGTTCCGTCAGCTGCAGCGACGTGATGCGGCGCGTGCGCAGCAACGCGGCCAGGCGGTGCGCCGGGAGGTAGGCGAGGTCCTCGGGCAATGACGGGACGGGGCCGCTCCACGGTTGCACCTCGAAGGGGCCGCGCTCGAAGGCCGGCCGCCCGCGCTCGCGCGCCAATCGCTCCATCAGCGCGCCCGTCCCTCCCGGATACGGCTGGAACTGGAGCGCGGGTGCCTCGCCATTGCCGAGCGGGAGGGGCGGGGGCTGCGGTTGTTGTTGCTGCTGCCTTGCGCCCGACGGGGGGACCCCCTGCGCCCGGAGCGCGGACGCCATCCCCAGCGTGCTCGCCGCCGCGGAGACCAACGATGCGAAGACGAAGTGCCGACGGTCGACGTCGCGGGCGCCGGTCCACGCGGCGGCATGGTCCATCCCGTAATCGGCGGCGGCGAGTTCCGCCTCCATCTCGTCGAGCAGGTCGTCAGGGCTGTGCACGATGGAATCCTCACCCTCCGTGGAATGCGCGGCCCCCATCAGTCCGTCGGGACGCCACGCGGCGTCGATGTTGTACGCGTGGCGACGGCGCGAGGGAAGGGGCGCCCGGCTGCACCGCCCCTTGTGCGCGCCGGGGACTACTCGCTCACCACCGGCAGCCCGGCGCAGGTGGCGCGCCACGCGCCCGTTCCCACGTAGGTCGCCCATTCCGACCCGGTCAGCTTGCGTGTGAGGAGCGCGCACGCCGTGGTGCGCAGGCGTGGCGGCGACAGGGGCCAGAGTCGCACCCTGCGCAGGGCGAGTGCCGCGTCGCCATCCACGGCGCGGCTCACCGTCACCAGCCACTCGCCGCGCGGGTCGAAGCCAAGGGACTCGATCCCGCCAGCTGCCGCGAGCGAGACGCGCGTGACTTCGGCGCCCGTCGCCACCTCCCACACGCGCACCGTGTTGCCCACCAGCGCGGTGGCCGACGGGTCGGTGGCATCCAGGCTCGCGTCGCCGGTGATGGTCGTGAGCCAGCGCCCGTCGGCGCTGAAGCGGGCGGCGCGCAGCATCCATTCGTGCGGCAACAATCGTCCGGCACCGCCGCTCGCCGGCTGCAAGCGCGCGCTGGCCAGCACCCACTCCCCGATCCCATCCTCGCTTCGCCGCAGCACCCAGCGTCCATCGGCGCTGCGGGCCAGCTCGTCGCCGTCCGGGAGCGGCGCGACGTCCGAGAAGTCGCCCGCCGCGTCCGCCGGCGCATCGACGCCGCGCCGCGCGATCGACGGCAGCCGCAACGTGTCCTCCGGCGGCTGCAACACGCCCAGGCGCTCGGCGTCGCCGAGGAAGAAGGTCAGGCGCTCGCCCGCCAGGCGCGACAGCGCGTCGCGCAGCACGCGGTCGGCGGTGGGTTCGGCGCGCAGCGCCAGTGACTCGAGTGCCAGCAGGGCGCTTCGCTGCAGGTCGGGGCGCACGCCCGCATCGGCCGTGGAACCCGACGCGCTGTCGGGCACTTGCGATTCGGCCAGTGCCACCTGCGCCTGTCCGGCCAGGTTGCGCGCCTGTGCCACCACGAGCGCCGCCTCCGCGCGCTGCCACTGGCGGGTGGCGACGATGGCGAGTCCGGCAAAGACCACCAGTCCGACCGTGGCGGCGCTGGCCGTCCAGGCCAGGCGCCTTCGCCGCCGTTCCTCGTCGCGCTGTCGCAACGTGTCGAACTCCACGCCAAGGAGACCGGCCAGGAGCTTGAGCAGGGCTCGGCGCCGTGCCTCGCGGCGACTCTCGCCGGGCTGCGGACGAAGGTCCGCGGCGAGCGGCTCGCGTCCCAGCGCTGCCAGGGCACCGGGGAACGACTCACCCGGTTCCCCTTCCAGCAGCACGGCAAAGATGCGATGCGCCCCTCCCGTCCCGTCATCGCGCTCGGCGAAGCGACGCACCTCGGCGTCCACCCAGCGCGACGCCGGAGTGCGGGGAGAGCAGAGCACCACCAGCGCATCGGCTCGCCCCAGCGCCGAGTCGATGCGCGCGCTCAGGTCCGGGCTCGCCGCCAGCTCCTCCTCGTCGCGAAAGACGCGCGGCAGCCGCGGGACCGCCCCGCGCTGCACGAGCGACTTGGGCACCCGGTAGGTCTCCAGCGCCCCGTGCAGCCAGCGAGCCACGTCGCGGTCGGGGGCGACGTGACGATAGCTGATGAAGGCGGCGTAGCGAGGCGTGGTGTCCGGCATTTCCCCGACAGGGTGACTCGCGCTGCGGCGCGTACGACACAGGGTGCGACTGGCCGTGTCACGACACCCGGCAAGTTCGGCTCTGGCGGTCGCTCCGGGGAAGGTGCAGGATGCAGAAGGGCCGGGCGGCATGGAGAGCGCCGAACCGGGCGATCGGACTACGAGAACACGGGAGTTGGTCTGTGCGCGCATCGAGACGTGCGGGACGAGTGGCGGGTGGCCTCCTCATCGTGATCGGGCTGTCGGGGTGCCGTGATGCGACCACGGCGGGACCCGATCAGGCCCGGCATTCCCGCCACTGGCAGTACCAGCTGCCGTCGGCGCTGGCGACGCATGCCGCCCCGCGCCCCTGGCTCGAGGGAGACGGGCTGGCGGCCGCTCAGTCGGCGGAAGGTCAGGACATGTCGCGTGACGACGTGTCAGCGGAGCGCCTGAACGCGGTGGCCAACGGTCTCTTCGAGGCCGGTCTCCGCGGGTGGACCGTCGTGAACCAGGCCGGCGGAAGCGGAGGCTGGTTTGTGCAGTTAGGGGCCCGTGCCCCCTTCAGCGGGCTGCCGCAGCCCGCGCCGAACGACCCGCCGCAGGCGCTCTCGGACCAGCTGGGTGCCGGTTCGCACATCCTGTATCAGGACGTGGCGGTGCCCAGCCACGGCGGCCGCCTGACCTTCGACCTTTCGGTGGACAACTGGGCCGGCTTCTACTTCACCCCCCACACGCTCGACTTCACCGTCGTCCCCAACCAGCAGTTTCGAGCCGACATCGTCGACCCGGCCGATCCGGTCGAAACGGCGCGCATCCTCCGGCGCATCTTCCTGACGACGTGGGGAATGCCGTCGGTCTTCACGACGCGCGTGGTGTTCGACATGACACCATTCGCCGGCCAGACGGTGCGACTGCGGTTCGCCGAGGTGGACAACCAGAGCTTCCTGAACGTCGGCATCGACAACGTGCGCGTTCGTTGAACACACGGGCACCGCGTACGGCCGAGACTGTCAGCTCCGGTGTCCGGCGCGTGCGGTCGTCTCCCTAACTTCTAGTGCACGATTGCCAGAATGGTGCGCTCACCTGCTGGCGCGCACGGGCTGGAGCGTGCATGATCACTCCCCCCCCCCCCGCCGGAACCTGCGCGGGGAGCGATCACAGTCTACCGGGGAGGAGCTCATGACGGGCACAACACGCAGGAGCGGGTTGGTGGTGGGACTGTTGGCAACTGCATGGCTGGCGGGATGCGACAAGGCGACATCTGGTCCGGTGACCACGGCGGGGGTCCGTGACCTGCGCTACCAGGCGCAACCTGCCTTGGCCGCCCTGGCCCGGCCGCATGTGTGGGTGGAGCCCGGCGGCGACGCCGCGGGTGAAGCGATGGCGACGGCCGACGGCGACGTGCGGGCGATGGCGGGCAACGTGGTGCGCAACGGCGAGTTCGAGGCGGGCTTCGCCGGCTGGACTGTCGTGGACCAAGCGGGCGGCAGCGGATCCTGGTTCCTCCACTCCGGTCCCACCTCGCCGCTCAGCGGCCTCACGGTCCCGGCGCCCCCGCTCCCCCCGCAAGTCATGTCGGACCAGACCGGTCCTGGCTCGCACATCCTCTACCAGGACGTGACGATCCCGAGCCACGGCGGCTATCTCTCGTTCACCCTCTCCATCGACAACTGGGCCGGCGCGTATCACAACCCGCCATCGCTCGACTTCTCCGTCAACCCCAATCAGCAGTTCCGCGTCGACATCGTGTCACCGTCGGATCCGGTGGAGACGGCACGTTCCCTCAAGCGCGTCTACGGCACCGAGCGCGGCATGCCCTTCTCGTTCTCGACGCGGGTGTCGTCCGACATGAAGGCGTTTGCCGGCCAAACGGTGCGCCTGCGCTTCGCCGAGGTGGACAACCAGCTCTTCTTCAACGTCGGGTTGGACAACGTGCGCATCCGCTAGCGGGCCAGCACCCGGCACGCCAGCGGGTGCGCCTGACAGTGCGCACCACATGCACTCCACCTGCACACCGGGGGCCCTCGCCATCGCGAGAGCCCCCGGTGGTCCAGTCAGCCCTGCCGAACTGTCCCGGCGCGTGGCAGCGCGCCGACGTCAGGGCCTGATGCTGATGCCGACGCTGAAGATGAGGTCCGTCTGCCGTTGCGCCTGCGGCGTGACGCCGCGAATGGGCATCTTCCCCTGGTCGAACGAACTGGGGAGGTAGCGCACCTCCGCGCTCATCTCCAGCGGGCCGGCGCCCAACCCGCGGAAGCCGACTCCGATGTCAGCGGTGGGGCGCCACTGGTTCTCGGCGTCGGTGAGGTCGAACGAGTACCCCTTGAAGCCGCCGCCCAGGCGAAGCGTGGGATGAAAGCGCGAGGCCAGCGGGGCGCTGAGCAACACGCCCGCGGTCCCGCCCATCAGCATCACCTGGTTGGACGGCCCCACCGTGGTGGGGCGAATGTCGGATCCCAACGTGATCGTGCTGAAGCCGAGGGTGCCGTTGGCGTAGCCCGCGGCATACTCGGAAATGAGGTACTGCACGTCGAGTGAGAAGGAGGGGCCGGCCCCCAGCCGCGTATCGCGGCCGTCGGCCCCCACGATGAGCGACGAACGCGGGACGTAGCCCCCCGCCGCCGCGGTGATGCGCCAGGTCGCGTCGCCGATGCGCCTGGTCTCCGCCGCGGGCGCTTGCGCGCCCGCGACCGAGGTGAGCGTGAGAAGGGTGGCGACAACGGCGCCGATGCCCGCCGCGCCGAGCCGAGCCGGGCGTGCCACGCGTGCCGTCATGATCGAGTGTCGTCTCATGGTGGTGGGCATCAGTTGAAGGTGATGGCCGCGGTGGTGGCCGATGTGAGCCCGGCGCCCGCGACGGTGAAGGTCCGTGCTCCCGCAGCGCCGGTGACGTTGAGCGTGAAGGTCGCCAGGCCATTGGCATCCGTCACCGCGGTGAGCGTTCCGTTCAGCGTCCCGCCGCCGCTGGCGATCGTGACGGTGAGGGTGATCCCCGCCAGCGATACCGATGCCGCGGACGCGTTCTGCAGCTGCGCCGTGATGACGAAGCTGGCGCCGAGCGTCACCGCGCCCGACGGAATGCTGGCGATGCTGATCGCCGTGGCCGCCTGGGCGGTGAAGACCACCGGATTCCCCGTGATGCCGGTGCCGGTCACGGTGGCGGTGAGCGTGTTGGGTGCGGCGCTGCCTAACGTCCAGCTCCCCACGGCGGCATCGCCGGCCGCGTCGGTGGTTTGCGTGGCGCCGCTGATCGACCCGCCGCCCGCCGTGACGGCGAAGGTCACCGTCGCACCGACCACCGGGTTCCCGAGCGCATCGGTCACCCGGACCTTGGGCTGGGTGGCGACCGCCGTTCCCTGGATCGCCGCCTGGTTGTTGCCGGCGATGGCCACGACGTTGGCCGGAGCGCCCGCGCCGGCCGTGGCGGTGAATGTCACGCTCGGCAGCCCGGTGGCGCTGGCCACCACGGTGTTGGTCCCCGTGGCGCCGCCCAGCGTCCACGACGTGACCGTCGCCACGCCGCTGGCATTGGTGGTGGCGGGCGAGCCGACGATCGTGCCGCCGCCCGCGGTGACGGTGAAGGTGACCGCCACGCCCGGCACCGGATTGCCCGCCAGGTCACGCACGACCACGCTGGGCGCCTGCGCGACCACCGCGCCCGCTGTCCCGGTTTGGGACGTGGACGAGTTGGCCACCATCGACACCGCGCGACCCGGATCGGCCACCGCGGTGAAGACCACGCCAGTCACGCCCGGCGTCGCCGCCACGAGCGTGTTGGTCCCCGGCGTGTCCCCCAAAAACCATCCCCCAACCTCGGCGATGCCGCTGGCATCGGTGACCTGGCGCG
>CAZVDJ010000107.1:0-9991 GCA_964626245.1 uncultured Gemmatimonadaceae bacterium | reverse complement strand
CCGAGACGCTGCTGGACGAGGGAGAAGACCGCGGGGTGCGACTCGTCGCGCTGGCCCTCCTGGCGGACGCCGCGGCGCAGCGCGAGCGCCTCACGCAGCCGGACGACCCCGAGGCGCTGCACGACTTCCGCGTGGCGGTGCGCCGCCTGCGCTCGTGGTTGCGGCTGCACGAGGGAGCGCTGGGCAAGTCGGCGCCGCGCCGGGCGCAGAAGCTCCTCGCGCGCCTTGCCTCGGCGACGAACCACAGCCGGGACACCGAGGTCTTCGTGCAGTGGCTGGAGGAGGAGAAGGCGACGCTCAACGACCGGCAGAAGGTGGGCGCCAACTGGCTGCTGCGTCGCCTGGGCGAGGAGAAGGCGCGCGCCGACGCCGAAGTGGTGGCCGAGGTGGCGCGCGACTTCGAGCGCGCGCAGGAGCGGCTGGCGGACCGCCTCCCGCACTATCGGTTGCGCATGCACGTCGACGAGGGTGCGCGCGAGGCGACGTTCGCCGCCGCCATGGCGATGCTCGTGCGCTCGCAGGCCGCGCTCCTGCGCCGGCGGCTGGAGGGGGTGCGGGAGGTGCACGACGACGAGGCGGCGCACCGCGCCCGCATTGCCGGAAAACGGCTGCGCTACCTGCTGGAGCCGATCGTCCCGCATGTCGCGGGAGGGAGCGACGTGCTGGCACGCCTCAAGGCGCTGCAGGACACGCTGGGCGACTTCCACGATGCGCATGTCTGGCAGCGCGCGGTGGCAGCGGCGCTGGCGCGCGCGGAGCGTGAGGAGGCCCGCCAGCGCGCGGCAGCGGCCAGCGCGCCTGACGACGACGCCCCGGCCAGCGCCCGCGCGGGAGCCACCGATGGCGGTGACGGCCGAGTGGCGGAGCGCGGCGGGAAGCGGCGGTCCCATCGTCGCACGCCACGCCTGGGGCTGTTGGCGTTGATCGAGCACCTGCAGGTGCGTGCGCGCTCCCGGTTCGATGCCGTGCGGCAGGAGTGGAGCGGCCCCGCGTTGCACCCGCTGTTCGATGGTGTCGAGGAGATCGCGCAGGAGCTCGACGGGCGGGCGCGCAGCGGTGTCGAGATCGAGCGGAAGTACCTCCTGCGCGGCATGCCGCCGGCCATGCCGCCGGCGCGCATTCGCGAGATCGACCAGGGATACCTGCCGGGAAGCCGCCTGATCGAACGCGTGCGACGCGTGCGCGACGGCGAGGCGGAGCGCTTCTATCGCACGGTGAAGCTCGGCGCGGGGTTGGTGCGCACGGAGGTGGAGGAGGAGTGCACGCGCGATCTCTTCGACGCACTCTGGCCCCTGACCGAGGGGCGTCGCGTCCGCAAGCGGCGCCACGTGGTGGAGGATGGCAGCTGGCGCTGGGAGCTGGACGAGTTCACCGACCGCGCATTGGTCCTGGCGGAGATCGAGCTCCCATCGGCCGACCTGACGTCGGAGTCGCCGGCGTGGCTGCTGTCGGTGATGGAGCGTGAGGTGACCGACGATCCGGCGTACGTGAACGCCAATCTCGCCCGCTGAGCGCAGGTGCGCGTCTTCGTCGTCACCAACGACTTCCCGCCGCGCATCGGGGGAATCAACGACTACGTGGGCCAGCTGTTCCGGCGCTTTCCGGCCGGGACGGTGACGGTCTTCTCGTCCACGTATCGCGGGGCGGCGGTGTTCGACCGCGGCTATCCGCAGGAGGTGGTGCGACTCGCCACCGGGATGATGCTCCCCACGCCGTCGGTTCGCCGCCAGCTGCACGCCGAGCTGCGCGCCCGGCGGCCGGACGTGGTCCTCTTCGGCGCGCTCTGGCCGCTGGGACACATGGGGCCGGCCGTCAGCCGCAAGCTGGACCTGGCGTACGGCGGGTTCTCGCACGGCCTGGAGCTCACGGGGGCGCTCGTTCCCGGGTTGCTGCGCCACGTGGGGTCGCGCGCCTCGCTGCTCACGGCGGTGAGCGACTGGGCCCGCCACCGCCTGGAGCCCGCCTTTGGCTGGCGCGGACGCATGGGGCTCCTGCCCTCGGGCATCGACACCACGGCCTTTCATCCCGGCGTGCGCGACGACGTCGTGCGCGAGCGGCATGGGCTGGGCGATGCCCCGGTGGTCTGTTGCGTCTCCCGCCTGGTGGCCCGCAAGGGGCAGGACATGCTCATTCGCGCCCTGCCGCGCCTGGCGCAGTCGGTGCCCGGCGTGCGGTTGCTGATCGTTGGAGGCGGGCCGCACGAGGGAACCCTTCGCGCCCTGGCCGCCTCGACCGGCGTGGCCGATCGCGTGGTCCTGGCCGGCGCCGTCTCCTACGCCGACCTCCCGTCGTACTTCCGGGCCGGGGATGTCTTCGCGATGCCGTGCCGCTCCCGGCTGGGCGGGCTGGACATCGAGGCGTTAGGCGCGGTCTTCCTGCAAGGGCAGGCGGTGGGGCGCCCCGTGGTGGTGGGCAACTCCGGCGGCGCCCCGGAGGCGGTGCAGGACGGGGCGACCGGGCTCGTGGTCGATCCGGAATCCCCGGCGGCCATTGCCGACGCCCTCGCCTCGCTCCTGGCCGACCCCGCGCGCGCCGAGCGCATGGGCCGCGCCGGCGCCGAGTGGGTGCATAACGAGTGGACCTGGGACGTGATGACGCGGCGGCTGCAGCAGATGCTCGCCACCGCCCTCGCCTGACGCCCTCGTCTTCTCGTCGTCTCGTCCTGTAGCCTTCTGCCCCTACGCCATCGCCGGCTCGCGCCGCGTGATCCCGCTGAGCGATTCGTAGACGAGTTCCAGCTCGTCGATGATGTGCTCCCACGCATAGGCCTCGGCGCGCGCCGCGCCGTTTGCCCCCAGGCGCACGCGCTCCTCGGGATGGTCGAGCAGCTGCGCGATCCCCTGCGCCAGCGCCGACGGGTCGGAGGGGGTGACGAGGAGCGACTCGCGCCCGTCGCGCGCCACCTCGCGATAGCCGGGAATGTTGCTCGCGACCACCGGAAGCCCCGCGGCCATCGCCTCGACCAGGACGATCCCGAACGACTCGGCGCCCGTGGCCGGGGAGATGAAGATGTCGGCAGCGCGATGGTAGGTGGGGAGTGCCTCGTAGGAGACCTTTCCCTTCATGTGCACGCGCCCGCGCAGCGCCGCCGGCACCTCGTCGATGGCGTGTCGTTCGGGCCCGTCGCCCACGACGACGAACTGCAGGTCGGGATAGCGGTCGGCCAGCAGGGAGAAGGCGCGCATGGCGTATGGCAGTCCCTTGCGCGGCTCCAGGCGGCCGACGAAGAGGAGCGTGCGCCCCGGCGGGACGTCGCGCGCGGGAAGGGCCTGCGCGAAGCGTTCCACCTCCACGCCGTTGGGGAGGATCTTCACGTCACCCTTGCCGAGCCGTCCCTTGGCCGAGTGTCGCGCCGCCTGGCTCACCGCGATGCGGCGGTCGACGCGCCGCCAGATGGGGCGCAGCAGGGGCGCCATGGCCGTGTAGAGTCGTCCTTCCATCGTCTCGCGCGCGAAGTACGAGTGGAAGGTCCCGACCACCGGCGCGGGGGCGGTCATGGTGGCGTGCATCCCGACGGCGGGAGCGAACGGCTCGTGGACGTGCACCACATCGGGGGCGAAGGCGCGCATGGCCCGCGACAGCCGGCTCAGGGTGCGCGGCGCCACCGAGATGCGCGCCATGGAGCCGTTGGCCCACGTGGTGAAGGTGCGGCCCACGATGTGCACATGCCCGTGCCGCCCCGGCACGTCGCCGGGCGCGAGCACCAGCACCTCGTGCCCGCGCTCCTGCAGGTGGCGGGTGAGCTGGCGTATGTGAATCTGCACGCCCCCGGGTGCATCCCAGCTGTAGGGTGAGACCTGGATGATCCGCATGCGGTAGGGAGTCGGGAGTGGTCGCGCGCCGCCGGTGCCACGGGGGTGCCGTGGGTGGCCGGTCGGCCGTGTGACGCTAGCCCATCACGAACGGTTGGCGGCCCGCCGCCGGTCGGCCAGGTGGGCGAGCTGCCCAGCCACCCCCGCGGTCAGGATCACAAGTCCCACCCCGGCCAGCGCCAGCCGGTATGGCTGGTCGACGCCGAGGCGTCCGAGCAGGTAGATCGTCCCCCCCACCGCCAGCGCGGACAGCATGAAGACCGCGCCGAGGATGAGGTCCTTCGTGGAGAAGATGAGTGCCCGTGCAGCTGGCGGAGCCTCCTCGTGCAACAGCGTATCCTGCGACACCATCACCGGGGCCAGCAACATGCCCCCGAGGAACGCCACGGGAAGGAAGACGGTCCACGAGAAGAAGACACCGCCGACGATCATCAGGAGCCCGATGATCGCGTTGCCGACCAGGATGGTCTGGCGCTTGTCCCACCGCGTCCCGATGGTTCCCACCAACAGCGAGCCCAGGATCATCCCGGTGCCCAGCACGCCTCCCAGATACCCCACCCCCTTGGTGCCGAGCCCAAGGACCGTCTGCACCGAATAGGTCATGGCTACGTAGACGGTACTGGCAAACAGCGAAAGGGCAACCAGCGACCCAAAGACGAAGCGCATCGCCCGGTCCCGCCGCACCACGCCCAGCGTGCGCCTCACGTCTCCTACGAGGGTGCCCAACTGCCGTTTCACCGGGGCAGCAGGCGTCGCGGCGACCGGGGGGGGCGACTCGGCCGCGTCGGCGCCGCGTCGCGTGTGCCGCGGCCGCCCCCGTCGCCCGCCCAGGATGATGGCGGCCAGGGTGAGCACCGAGATGAAGTACGAGGCGGCGTCGAGGTAGAAGCCGGCGGCATAGTCGCTCCACCCGATGCGCTGCCAGAACGACCACCCGATGATCACGCCACCCCCCACGATCCCCACGACCGTGGCAAAGCGCCCCACGAAGGTGAGGGCGGCATTGGCCGGCAGGAGGTGCGCGCGCGGGACGAGCTCCGGAATGAGCGCCATCTTCGCCGCGTTGAAGAAGACGCCGAGCAGGAAGGTGCAGAACGCCACCGCGTAGACCGCGTACAGCGATTCCGTGAGCCGGAAGAGGGCGGGGATGCTCAGCACGAGCAGCGCGCGCAGCGCGTCGGCCACGATCATCGTGGTGCGCTTGTTCCACCGGTCGACCAGCGCACCGGCGAGTGGTCCGGCCAGGACGACCGGCGCGGTGAAGACCACCGACAGCTTGGCCAGTTCGAGGCCACCCGCGTTGGACGCTGCGGCGGCACCGACCAGCGCGATGAGCGCCATGTGATGCAGCTTGTCCCCGAGCTGCGAGACCGTCTGCCCGGCCACCAGAAAGGCGAAGCGAGGGCGCGCGAGCACGCGCGCGATGGTGGCGCTGCCGTCGTCGCGCGGCGCATCCGCCGGCGACGGGACGCGCGGACCGCGAGCGGCGGCGACCCTCCTGGCGGTGATCGGCTCGGCGTCGGCGGCAAGCGTCGGGTCAGTCATCGCGGTGCGCTGCTCGGAAGTTGGGCCGGGCCGATCCACCCAGGCTGGAAGACAAACCACTCGTCAGGGTGTGCAACGACCGACGCGGCGAGCCGCTCGGCGATCTGTCGCGTGAGACGTTCCCGATCGGCGTGTCCATCGCTGGTAGCCTCCGCGACGATCGGGGGTTCCAACTGCACAAGGTAGCGCGGTGCGCGCGCGCGAAGATGCGGGTGCCTGATGATGGATCCGACAACGATTGGCGCCTGCGTGGCGAGCGCGAGTGCTGCAGGGCCGGTCGGAACGGCGCGTGCTCCCGCGCCGAACCGCACGACCACGCCCTCACTCCCGTTTCCCACCACGCGATCGGCGACCAGGAGGACGAGCTGCTGCTCCCGGAGTAGGCGCAACGCGGCGCGCGTGGCCCGGTTGCGCGAGAGCAGCTTCATCCCCGTCGCCTCTCGATACAACGACAGTGCGGCGTTTGTTTCAGGCGAAAGTTCCTCCACCATGGCGTGCACCGGATAGCCCGCCAGCGCCAACCAGGCGCCGCCCAGCTCGTAGGGCCCCAGGTGCCCGGTCACGACCACCACGCCGCGCCCCAGCGCCATGGCGCGGTCCAGGTGTTCCCGCCCCTCCACCTCGACCAGGCGTTCCAGCTCGTCGCGCGGCGCGGAGGGGAGGCGAAAGAGGTCCACGGCGGCCTCCGCGAGGTGCATCATCGTGCGCCGCGCGCGTGCGCGGCGCTCGGCGGGGGTCGCGTTAGGCGAGAGATGGCGCTGGTTCTCCAGCAGCACGTCCCGCCGCCCGCGTGCCAGTGCAAAGGCCACCGCCCCGCCGGCCCGCGCCAGCCAGCGCGCCGGCGCCGCAGGCACGACACGCAGGAGGCGGACGGCCAGGCGCACCACGCGCGCGGAGGGGATCATGCGCCGAAGTATGGGCGCGCCGCGCGCGCGATGGCACTACGGATCACGTCGCAGCTTCGCGACAGCGCCGGCGGGAATAACGCGCCGGCGCGGGCGCCTATCGCGCGAGCGACCCCGGCTCTCCGGGCACGTCGTCGTCGCGAAACCGCGCCCAGTCCACGCCCAGCTTGCGCATGCGCGCGCGCAGCGTGTGCGGGTTGATGCGCAACAGCGCGGCGGCCCCTCCACGTCCCTCGATGCGTCCGCCCGTCGCGCGCAACGCCTTCTCGATGTGGCGCGCCATCGCCGTCTCGAGCGGCAGGATGGTCGGGTCTTCCATGGGCTCGGCGACCGGGCGCTCTGCGCCCGGCGGGACCGGCCCCAGCGCGGCCGCGAGGCGCAAGCGCCGTCCGTCGCCCAGGATGGCGGCACGTTCAATGACCGCAGCCAGTTCGCGCACGTTGCCGGGCCAGTTGTACGACAGCAGGACCTCGATGTCGTCCGGCGAGAGCGCGAGCGCGTTGCCGCCCAGTCGCATCCCGGCTCGCGCGGCGAAGTGGGCCCCGAGGGCCGGAATGTCTTCCGGACGGTCGCGCAGCGGGGGGATGTCGATGGGAAAGACGCTCAGGCGATACCACAGGTCCTCGCGAAAGCCCTTCTGCGCCACCATGTCGCGCAGGTTGCGGTGCGTGGCGGCGACGATGCGAACGTCCACCCGGTTGCTGCGCTGCGCCCCCACGCGCTCGAACACTCCATCCTGCAGGATGCGCAGCAGGCGCACCTGCGCGTCGAGCGGGAGCTCGGCCACTTCGTCCAGGAAGAGCGTTCCACCGTCCGCGCGCTCGAACCACCCCTTGCGTGTGGTGATGGCGCCGGTGAACGACCCCTTCTCATGGCCGAAGAGCTCGGAGTCGATGAGCCCCGAGGGGATCGCGCCGCAGTTCACGCGCACGATCGGGCCGCGCGCGCGGCGTGATCGCGCGTGAATCGCGCGCGCCACCACCTCCTTGCCCGACCCCGTTTCACCGAGCAGGAGCACCGGGGCGTCGGTCGGGGCGACCTGCTCCACGCGGAGCATCACGTCGCGCAACCCGCTGTCGGCACCGACGATCGTATCGGAGACGTCGTCGCGGTCGAGGCGTTGCAGCAGGGCACGGCGGTCGGCCTCCAGCGCCTCGCGCAGGCGGTGCTCGCTCTCGCGCTCGTGGTCCAGTCGCAGCGCCGCAGTGAGCGGGGCCCCCAGCTCGCCCAGCAGCTCGGCGTGGGCTTCTGCCAGCGCCGCCGGATTGCGGCTGACGATGGCGACGAAGCCGCGCGGCCCGTCACCGTCGCCATCGCCCAGCGGGGCCACCGCGATCGCCCCCCATGCACCATCCGGTGCCAGCAGGTGCATCGACTCGCCGCCTCCGTTGAGCACGGCCAGGCGCGGTGTCCCCGAACGGGCGAGATCGATCAGCTCCTCCAGCACGCGCGCAGAGGGCGAGCGCGTCACCAGTCCGGGGCGCGCGCCGGGCCGCAACGACGCCGACGCAACGCTCTCCAGCAAGTCGCCGTCCCGCGACAGCCGCCAGATCACCAGCGCATCGGCGCGCACGCTGCGCGAGAGCATCACGGCCACACGATCGATGCACTCGTCGAGTGAGTTGGCGACGGTGGCGACGCGCCAGACATCGACGACGAGCTGGTACGGCTGGGGGAGATCACTCATGGGCATGTGCCGTGAAATATCACGGTGATCGGCGAAAGTCATCAAATCCGACGGCGGAAGCCGTGAAGGTTGACGGGAGTGTGTAGCGACCCACCGACGACTAGAACGGTCAAGTGCTTGTCAGGAAACGTCTTGGCTCATTCTGCCGTCGCGGAACACGCCCTGCCCAAGGACAAGAGTAGTGCCCGCTCGTCCAACCCCCCGGTCCCTATGTGCGCAGCTCCGTCCCGTCGTGACCTCATGCTCTCCGTCGCCTTTCCCCTGGCCGCCGTTGCGATCGCCCTCTCCTGTTCCGCCTGCGGAGGGGGGACGGCAGAGGGTGGCCAGGCCACGGCGACGCAAACGCTGACCCTTGGCGCCTACACCACGCCGCGCGAGGCCTACGGGCGCGACATCCTCCCCGCCTTCGAGGCGACGTGGCGCACCCGCTCGGGCCGGGCGATCGCCTTTGAGGAGTCGTACCTGGGGAGTGGTGCGCAGGCGCGGGCGATCACGGGCGGATTCGAGGCCGACGTCGCCGCGCTCTCGCTGGAACCCGACGTCGAGGCGCTGGTGGCCAAGGGGCTCATCACGCACGACTGGAAGGCTCGCGCGCACGGGGGGATGGTCACCAACTCGCTGGTGGTGATCGGCGTCCGGAAGGGGAACCCGAAGCGGATTGCCGGCTGGGCCGACCTGGCGCGCGACGACGTGAAGGTGCTGACGCCCAGTCCCAAGACCAGCGGCGGCGCGATGTGGAATGCCGCGGCGGTCTTCGGCGCGGCCTGGCGCGGTGAGGTGCCGGGACGTCCCGCGGCGGACAGTGCGGTCGCCGAGCAGTTCCTGCGCGAGGTGATCGCCAACGTGGCGATCATGGACAAGGGGGGACGCGAATCGATGCTCACCTTCGAGCAGGGGGTAGGCGACGCGATCATCACCTACGAGAACGAGGTCCTGGCGGCGCGCGCGTCGGGGCAGGCGGTGGACTACATCATCCCGGCGTCGACCCTGCTGATCGAGAGCCCGGCGGCGGTCGTCGACGTCTATGCCGACAAGCACGGGACGCGTGAACTGGCCGACGCCTTCGTCGCCTTCCTCGCCGCCCCCGAGGCACAGCGCGCCTTTGCCAGGCACGGCTTCCGCCCTGCCGACCCCGCCATCGCCCGCGAATACGCGAACACCTTCCCGGCGGTGCAGCGCCCCTTCACCATCCGCGACCTTGGCGGGTGGCCGCAGGTGGTGCAGCAGCTCTTTGCGCCTGGCGGAGTCTTCGACCGCGCCTCGGTGCCGGAGGGGCGGTGAGCAGCCCGCGGCACGGCCGGGCCGGCGGCGGCGCGCTGGCCCTGCGCTGGACGGTGCTGGCCTATGTCGGGATCCTCCTCCTCCTGCCGCTCGCCGCGGTGCTGCGCGAGGGGATGGCCGAGGGGGTGCAGGGGATCTGGTCGGTGGTGGCGGCGCCGGCGGCGCGCGATGCGCTCTGGCTCTCGCTCTGGAC
Organism: uncultured Gemmatimonadaceae bacterium; assembly: GCA_964626245.1. GTDB lineage: Bacteria > Gemmatimonadota > Gemmatimonadetes > Gemmatimonadales > Gemmatimonadaceae > SCN-70-22. The sequence goes on along the minus strand of CAZVDJ010000107.1, from coordinate 568 downwards.
GGCGACGGCGGTCACGGCGCTGAACGTGGTGGCCGGCACGGCGACGGCGTGGGTGCTGCAGCGATACCCGATCCCGGGCAAGCGCCTCCTCTCCACGCTGGTCGACGTCCCCTTCGCGATCCCCACGCTCGTCACCGGCGTGATGCTCGTCCTGCTCTTCGGCCCCACGCGGCCGGCGGGGCGCTGGTTCGAGGCGCTGGGGGTCCCGGTCCTCTTTGCCCCGCCCTCCATCCTCCTGGCGCTCGCGTTCATCACCGTGCCGTTCGTGGTGCGAGCGGTGGAGCCGGTGCTGGCCGAGCTGGACCGCAGCGAGGAAGAGGCCGCCGCCACGTTAGGCGCCTCCCCCACGCGCACCTTCTGGCGGGTGATCATCCCGGCGCTGGCGCCGGCCATCGCCAGCGGCGCGCTGCAGGGCTTTGCCCGCGCGCTGGCGGAGTTCGGTTCCATCGTCGTGGTTTCGGGCAACATCCCGCACCGCACCCTGCCCGGGGCCGTGTCCGTCTTCTCCGAGGTGGAGAGCGGCCGGCCGCACGCCGCGGCGGCCGCGTCGCTCGTCCTGCTCGCGGCG
>CAZVDJ010000106.1:0-9994 GCA_964626245.1 uncultured Gemmatimonadaceae bacterium | reverse complement strand
CGCCCAGCCGTCCTGCCATGCGCGTCCACACCAGGGAGACCCAGGCCAGCACCACGCCGATTCGTGCCCTCGAGTTCCTGATCGAGGGGAATCACCGCTTCCTCAACAACCTGAAGGCCAACCGCGACCTGCTGCAGCAGGCCAACGAGACCCGGGACGGTCAGTGGCCGTTCGCGACGATCCTCTCCTGCATGGACAGCCGGACCTCGGCCGAGCTGATCTTCGACCAGGGGCTGGGCGACATCTTCTCGATCCGGGTGGCGGGGAACATCGTGAACACGGACGTGCTGGGGAGCCTGGAGTTCGCCTGCGGGGTGGCGGGGAGCAAGCTGATCGTGGTGCTGGGGCACACGCAGTGCGGCGCGGTGAAGGGGGCGTGCGACGCGGTGCAGCTGGGCAACCTCACGGAGCTGCTGAGCAAGCTGCAGCCGGCCGTGTACATGGAGCGCACGGTCGAGGATCCGGCACTGCGCACGTCGAAGAACCGGGACTTCGTGGAGCGGGTGGCCCGCCTCAACGTGCTGCGCTCCGTGCGGACGATCATCGAGCGCAGCTTCGTGCTGGAGCAGCTCATCGAGCAGGAGCGGATCGGCGTCGTGGGGGGGATGCACGACATCAACACCGGCGTGGTGACCTTCTACGAGGATGCCCGAATCTTCACGAAGGCCGACGTCACCGCGCTGCGCAACGGCCATGGCGCGGCGGCGTAAGGGCGCTCTAATGCGTTAGAGCATCTTCACGCAGCCCCCCGCGGCGGGTCCTCGCGGGGTCCGGTGCGTGCGCACGGCCGTGGGCATCCCGCACCGCACCCATGACGTTCGACGCCACCATCAACCTCATCTCCCTCCTCCTGTCCGGGGGGATGACGGCGATGCTGGCGGGGGTGCTGCGATGGTACGCGACGCCGCGCACCCAGGCCCACTACCGGCACTGGACCGCGGCGTGGCAGGCGCAATCGGCCTACTTCCTGGTGGGGGCGCTGGCCTTTTCGCTCACGATGCTGGGGCTGGGCGCCGGCCCGCTGCGCCTCGGGCTCTCGTTCGCCACGCAGGTCGCCAACACCATGGCCGCGGCGCTCCTGGTGATCGGTGCGGTGGGGTTCGTGAAGCGGCAGCCGGTCGATACCCGCACGCTGCGGGTGGCGTTGCTGGTCGCCCTGGTGCTGGGCGCCGCGGTCGCCGTGCTCGGCGCCGCGCGCGGGGCGAGCATCGCGCGCGCGAGCTACCGCTCGTTCATCACCGCCGCGTCGTTCATCGGGAGCGGGATCGTCATCTGGCGGGCGCGTCCCGCCGCCAACCGCCCGGCACGGCTGCTCAGCATCGCCCTCGTGGCCTTCGGCGCCGCGCACGTACACTACCTCACCTACTGGACGCTGGGATACGTCGGGAGCCGCCCCCAGTACTCGCTCGTCTGGTTCACCCTCTTCGACCTCCTCTGGCTGGCGGCGATCGCGATCGCCATGGCGGCGATGGCCTTCGCCGACGAGCGGGAGGCCGGCGCCGCGGCGCTGCACCAGCGCGAGCGCGAGTTCCGGCAGATGATCGAGCACTCCAGCGACGTCATCGCGGTCTTCGACGACGCGCGCCGCATCCGCTACACGAGTCCGTCGACGCGCCGGATCCTGGGGTGGGGCGACGAGGTGCTCGCGCGCCCGGTCCTGGAGTTCGTGCACCCCGATGACCAGCCCGCACTCGCCGCCCGCACCCAACGCGACGACCCGGGCGATGCCCCCTTCACCGTGCGCATCCGCAGCCAGAGCGGCAACTGGGTACGACTGGAGGCGGTCTCGCGCCGGATGAAGGACGACGAGGGACGCGAGATCGTGATCGTGAACGCGCGCGACGTCGCCGAACGCGAGCGGCTGGAGGCATCCCTGCGCGAATCGCAGAAGCTCGAGAGCGTCGGACGGCTGGCCGGCGGCGTGGCCCACGACCTGAACAACATCCTCATGGTCATCGGTGGTCACGCGCAGATGGCGCTCGACCACGCCCCGGGCGACCTGCGCGAGAGCCTGGTCGAGATCTCCAGCGCGACCGGCCGAGCAGCGGAGCTCACCCGCCAGCTGCTCACCTTCGCGCGCCGGCAGGTGGTGGCGCCGCGCGTGATCGACATCTCCGAAGTCGTGACACGCACCGCCCGCATGGCAGCGCGCCTGGTGCCGGCGTCGATCGACTTCCGGATCGCCCCGTCGGCCGCCGACCACTACGTCCTGGCCGACCCGGTGCAGGTGGAGCAGGTCGTGATGAACCTGGTGGTCAATGCGCGCGACGCCATTGCCGACCGGGGGCGCATCGAGCTGGCGGTGGGCGAGCGCGAGGTTGCGACTGGCGGGGAACCGGGGGTCGAACCCGGACGCTTCGTGACGATCACGGTGCGCGACACGGGTGCCGGCATTCCCGATGCGGTGCGCCCGCACCTGTTCGAGCCGTTCTTCACCACGAAGGCGCTCGGCGAGGGGACCGGGCTGGGACTGGCCACCAGCTACGGGATCGTGCGGCAGGCCGGAGGCTTCATTCGCGTGGAGAGCACGGTGGGTGAGGGGTCGACCTTCACCGTCTTCCTCCCCGCGGCCGCCCCCGAGGCGGTCCCTCGCGTCGCCGACGAGCCCTCGATCCCGCGCGCCAACGGCGAGGTGGTGCTCGTGGTCGAGGACGACGCTGCCGTGCGGGCCACCGAAGTGCAGGCCCTCCGGCGCGCCGGCTTCGCGGTACACGAGGCAGCCAATGGCGCCGAAGCGCTCGCGCGGTTCGACGCGAGCGACGGGATTCGCGTGGTGATCACCGACGTCGTCATGCCGCGCCTGAGCGGGGTGGAACTCGCCCGCCAGTTGCGCGAGCGCGACCCCTCGCTCGGCGTCCTCCTGCTCTCGGGGTACCCGGGCGAGGGCGGGTTCCTGCGCACCCTCCCTCCCGGCGCCACCTTCCTCCAGAAGCCGGTCCCCCCGGGCGAACTCGTCCGGCAGGTCCACGCCCTTCTCGCCACTCCCGCACCCGCCGGGCGAGGCGCCTGACGCGACGCGCCTGACGCGACGCGCCTAACGCGCCAGCCCCTCCAGCGTCTGGCGGGCCTCGTCGAAGTAGGCGCGCAGCCGCGGGATCTCGGCCCCGGCATACCCCGCCTCGAGTCGGCGTGCCGCGACGCCAAGGGCGCGCAGCAGCTCGGCGGCCGCCGCGCGCCGCGCCGTCGGGTCGGTGCTCCCCCTCGCGCCGATCCAGATGGGGGCGGTGTGCGCAAAGGCATACTCCGCCATCGCCGGCCAGCGATCCACCGGTGGCCCGACGACGCGCGCCGCGACCCAGCCGCCGGCTGGAAGGCGCACGCGCCCCGAATAGCGGCGCGTCCCGGGGGCGGCCGGCGGCGGGGCGCTCCACGCCGTAGCCCCGTTCACCACGATCGCCACGCTGTCCACCGGCACCGCCGAGGCGACGGTGAGGGAGAACGGCACCTCGCGCCCGCCCTTCGCGAGCACGTCGCCCGGCTGCAACCCGTCCACCGCCAGCTGCACCATGGGCCCGGTGGTCACGAACGAGCGCCCCTCCTTGAGGGCGGCGAAGTAGCTGTCCCAGTTGAAGGGGCCACGCGGACGCACGTAGACGCGGGTGGCCCCCACCGCCATGGTCCGGTGAAAGTCGGTCATGACGTCGGTGCCGCCACTGGGCGCCACCGGGAAGCCGGCGTTGAGCAGGCGGTACCACAGCTCGGTCGTCCCGACCGCGTTGCTCCAGAGGCACACCACTTCCAGCAGGTCGATCGCCCCATGGACGGCATCGGCCACGAGGGCGACCGGTATGGCCGTGATCCCCTGCTCGCTGAAGGGGGCGCGCGTCCCGCTCACCGGGTGCACGTAGTACCCCGCCCCTCCCTGCGCACGCGCGTGCGCGAGCGGCTGGGCGTTGAGCCGGTCGTCGCGCCCGTACGTCTCGTAGCCCGGCCCCCACACCCACGGCCAGAAGAGCGTGGAGGTGCCGAGCAGCCCCACGTGCCCCAGGAAGTGGGACCGCACCTCCTGCGCCCACCGCACCACCGGTCCCTCCCCCTGTGCGCGCCAGTCGAAGAGCGGTTGCTCCTCGAAGCGGTTGTGCAGGTTGGCGACCATGGGGGTGGCCACGTCCAGGTCCTCGCCCCGCATCAGCGGAACGAGGTCCGTCGGCTGCAGCGCGAAGGGACCGCCGTAGTTCAGGTGGAAGTGATGGTCGGCGGAGAACCAGCCGGCGCGCTGCGCCTCCCACACGGGAGCGAGCGCCAGCGAGGCGGACGCCGTCTCGCCGGCGCGCACCGTCACGGTGGCGGAGACCTCGGGGGTGGCCAGGCCGCGCACCGCACGCACCGTCACCGCCCCCGCCGGCACGTCGAGCGCGATGGTCCCCGGCGAGTAGAAGAACGCCCGTCCGTTCTGCCCGTCGAAGCGCACCATCCCCTCGTCAGGCAGCAGCGGGTGTCCCGAGGCGTCGGTCACCGCCAGCCGTGCCGCCGAGCGCCCGTCGCCGTCGGCGCCAAGGCCGGTGGCCGGGGCGCAGGCGGCGCACCGCGTCTCGATCACCAGCCGCCCCATGGGCACCCCGCTCTCCCAGGCCCGGACCGGCACCGGTTGCAGCGGCCCGCCCACCGCGGGGACCCGGTACAGGCGCGGCACCTGGCGGCGGTCCCCCTCGGAGAAGTAGACCCACTGGCCGTCCGCGCTCCACGACGGCACCAGCGGGCGCCCGTCCGGCCGCGACACCAGGACGATGGAGGGACCGGGGCGCTCCACCGACATGAGGCGCAACTCCCACCCCGTGGTGGACGGCCACCCGAAGGCGAGCAGCCGTCCGTCGGGCGAGAGGGCCGGCCGCGTCTGCGAGACGATGTTCCCCTGCAGGAGGACCTGCTCCTGGCCGTCGGCCAGCGACCGCAGCCGTACCTGGTCGCCGCCGGCGCGCGACTTGGAGAGGTAGACGATCGCGCGGCCGTCGGGGAGCACCTGCGGACGCAGCTCGATCCCGGCCTCGGTGGTGAGGCGCGTCTTGCTCCTGGCGGCCATGTCGTAGCGCCAGAGGTCCAGGTCGCCCCCCGGCGAGACGTTGGCGTAGACGAGCGCACGCCCGTCGGGGGTGAAGACCGGGTCCATCGCCATGCCGCGATCGACCTCCACCTCGGCGCCGCTCGCCACGTCGCGCACCATCACCGCCAGCGTGCGCGAGTCGTCGCGCACGAAGGCGAGCGACCGTCCGTCGGGCGACCACGCAGGACGCGAATCGACGCCGCCCCCACTCGTCAGGCGCCGCGCCACACCGGTGGCCGGATCGAGGCGCCAGAGCCAGCCGCGCGAGGCCACCACCAGCTCGCCGCGGCGCGACTCCACCGCATCGAACGCCCCCGCCGAGAGCACCGGAAGCTCGTACCCCTCCAGGTAGACGTGATGGGCGTACCCTGCATTCCGCGGGTAGCGGTTGGTCCACTGGGCGCCCGCGACGGCGGGCAGTGCGGCGGCGGCGAGCAGGGCGAGGACGGTGCAGCGTGCTGTCATGCGCGGCATATGGCTGGGGGATGGCCACGAAAGTGGGGCGCCGGCCGGGCGGTGGCTATGGGGAGAGGCGTGGGGGGTGGGGAAGTTCGTTTCACGCGAAGACGCGAAGACACGAAGGGCCCGGCGGCGCGGAACCGCCGGACGCGCGCTACGCGGTCACGACCCCCTTGGCGTCTTCGCGTCTTCGCGTGAGCCCCTGTTCGCCGCGCCGCCACCGGCACCGGACGTCAGCGCACCTCGGCACGAGCGCACCCCGGCACTCGCGCGCCCCGGCACACGCGCCCCGCCACCCGTCCGGGCGACCGTTACGCGGCCCGCACCGTGGGCTCGTCCTGCACCCCTGCCCCTCGCCTCCCCCGGAACGCCCCGCCGGTGATCAGCCGCGACCCGCGCTGGTAGGCGAAGTACGCCCACGCCCACTGGATCAGCACCGTCACCCGGTTGCGGAAGCCGACCAGGTACATGATGTGCACGAAGAGCCAGAGGAGCCACGCCGGGATCCCGGTGAAGTCGATGCGCCCGAAGTCGGCCACCGCGCGATGGCGTCCGATGGTGGCCAGGTCGCCCTTGTTGAAGTAGCGGAAGGGCCGCCGCTCCTGGCGACGCAGCGTGCGCAGGATGTTGCGCGCCGCCCAGCTCCCCTCCTGGTTCGCCGCAGGTGCAACGGCGGGGACCGGCCGCCCATCGTCCCGCTGCACCGCCGCCAGGTCGCCCACCACGAAGACCTCGGGATGTCCCGGGATCGAGAGGTCGGGAGCCACCTCCACGCGCCCGGCCCGGTCGAGCGGGGCCCCCAGGAGCCTGCCTAACGGCGAGGCGGCATTCCCGGCGGCCCAGAAGACCGAGCGGGTGGCGATGCGCTGGTCGCCGACGTACACGGCGCCGTCCTCGATGCGCGTGACGATCGAGTTCAGGCGGATCTCCACCCCCAGCTCGGCCACGTCGTGCAGCGCCTCCGCCGAGAGGTGCTCGGGGAAGGCGGGGAGGATGCGATCCCCCCCCTCGAGCAGGATCACCCGCGTCTTGCGCGTATCGATGCGCCGGAAGTCGTCGTGCATCACGTCGCGCGCGATGGTGGCCATGAGCCCCGCCAGCTCCACCCCGGTGGGGCCGCCGCCGATGATCACGATCGTCTGCAGGGCCTCCCGCTCCGCGGGATCCTCGCACTTCTCCGCCTCCTCGAACGCCTGGAGGAAGCGATGGCGGATCTCGAGCGCGTCGTCGAGCGACTTGAGCCCCGGCGCTCGCGCCTCCCACTCGTCGTGCCCGAAGTAGGCGTGCCGCGCCCCCGCCGCGACGATCAGAAAGTCGTAGCGCTCCTCGCGCGCGCCGCGATCGAGCTCCACGCGCCGTTGCGCGACGTCGATCCCCGTCACCTCACCCATCACCACGCGCACGTTCTCGTACCTGCGCAGGATCCAGCGGATCGGGACGGCGATGTCGGACGGGGCCAGCGTGGCCGTGGCCACCTGGTAGAGCAGGGGTTGGAAGAGATGATGGTTGGTGCGATCGATGACGACCACGTCGACCTCGCCGCCGCGCAATGCGCGAGCCGCTGCGATGCCGGCAAAGCCGCCGCCGATGATGACGACTCTTGGGCGCTGCATCCCGGTCTCCGGGGAATGGGTAACGTCACGAGCTGGTCGTGTCGGACCGCGCGTCAGCGCCGACCGACGTCGGGGCCAGCCCGTGCTCGATGGACTAACTCGTTGTGGCGCCCGCAAGTGCCGCGACGCCCCCGGGCAAGATCGCCGGGCGGGGGGCGATGCCTGAGCTGGACATCAGGATGGGGGAGCACCACCCGGTCGGGGGGGCCGGAAGACGCTCACGGGACCGCCGAACAATACCTCGCCCCCGTGCAGCGCTCGGGGACGTATGTCTCGCTCTCCAGGAGCCAGCGCCCGCCGATCCGCCTCCACTTGGCGAAGTAGCGCCCGCCGATCGCCACCTTCCCGTCGGGCTCGGTCCAGCTTCCGCTCCACTCGCCAGCCTCGCTCGCCATTCCCCACGGGGCGTAGACGCGCACGTCGACCGGCGAGCGCCGATAGGTGACGTCGGGCCGGGCGGCGAACTGGGCCGCGAAGCTGGCCAGGTTGGCCTGCCGCCCGATGCTGCGGTCCGAGCGCGAGGTGACGACGATGACGTGCTCGGCGAACGCCGCCCCGATCCCCGCCGTGTCATGTCGGGCGATCGCCTCGTTCGACGCCTGGCGCAACCGCCGAATCTGCGCCGCGTCGTCGGCCGTCGAGTTGGACACGCCGGACGCCGGGGGGGAGCCTTGGGCCTGCACGGCGGGCGGCGCGCCGGCGAGCGCGCACGCCGCGACGGCGACAGCCAGCACGGTGCGAGGCTCCTTCCGCCAGCCGCACGCCGGTCGCCCGGTCACGGCCGCACCCCTCGGCGCGGCGCCCGTCCCAGGTCGGCGAAGAAGAGATCCCACGCGCGAAGCAGGGGCGACATGTCGCGCTTGCGCAGGCATCCCATCTCGCCGTAGGTCTCCGTGCATCCCTCGGGGATGAAGATCGGGTCCCAGCTGTTGCGGTTGTAGTCGCCGCGCGCCGCGGCGGCCACCTGGCCACGCGTGACCCCCTGGTAGAAGCGGATGCGCTGCCCATCGCAGTAGCCCAGGCAGGCGCGCGCCTCCGCCTCGCGCGATTCGCCGTCGCGCAGGAAGGCCACCATGCGCTCCTGGAGCGCGCGCCAGACGATGCGCCCGAAGACGCCGGGAAACTCGCGCGCCCCCGTGAAGAAGAGGCCGCCGTGCTCCACCACGCACGGCTGCCGCAGGAGCTTGTAGGCCTCCAGCGCCTTGGAGCGCACGACCTCCTCCAGGTCGGGGGAGAGGATCTCCTGCACGTCCTCGCGGACCGGGTGCACCACGACCCCGTGCGGCGACGCCGCCTCGCGCATGGCCACGAGGTCGAGGACCTCGTCGATCTTGGCGTCGTTGCGGCTGACGAAGTAGAGCTTCATACGAGCGCCTCCAGGAAGGCATCCACGGCGGCGGTCTTCTCCACCGGGTCGAGCTCGAGGATCGACACCCCCCACTGCGCCAGCAGGGTGCGCTGGATCTCGCCGGTGCCGAACGTGGTGAGGAAGGCGCTGGGGACGTAGCGCCCCGTGCGCTTCACCGCCCGTCGCAGCTTGTGGAGCTTGTACAGCAGGTAGCGGATGTTGAGGTCCGAGAGCGAGTAGCCGATGAACAGCAGCGAGTGGCGCAGCGTGTCGGCGCGCAGCTTGATGTCCAGCGCCGACTCGAACTCCAGCCGCTCGAAGTACGACGACTCGGTGAGGACGAGCGAGGCGTCGTCGCTGAAGGTGCCGTGGAACTTGATCACCTGCGTCACGTCGCGCGGGGCGCGCGCGATGTCGTCGATGTTGGCGATGGTGTGGCATGGCTGGTCGTGCAGCTCGAAGGCCCGCTCGATGATCTCGTCGTAGTTGGTGGTGTAGATCATCGGGAGCTTCATCTCGACCAGCGCCTTGTGCGCGCGCGACGCCCGGATGTCCTCGTCGCGCGGGTTGAAGGCGCGGTCCATCACGCTCCGCAGCGGGCCGATCGAGCCCTTGGCCGCCACGTAGTATTCCGCCAGCTGCATCTCGTTGCCGTTGACCTTGAACACCTCGGGGTCGTAGTCCAGCTCGCGCGCCACGAGGTCGATCAGGCGCGACCAGGTGGGAAGGCCGAGCGGGAGCGAGAGCCCCGAGCCCACGAACGGGATGAGTCGCCCGTCCTGCCGCAGTTCGCGCAGGAGTTCGAGGTCGTCGAGGTGCTGGGACATGGCGCGAAACCACCGGAAGTCGAGTCGCGCCAACATGGCCCGCTCGAGGTCGCGCGGCAATCGTGCCGGCAACGGGACCGGGCGTCACGGACGCGATGCTTCCGACGTGGCGCCTCCAGCGCGGTGCGGCCGCCGCGCCCCCGACTCGGCGCTACCAGCCCCCGCCCCCGCCGCCGCCGGAGCTCGATCCGCCGCTGGAGCTCGACCCGCCCGAGCTGGAGCTGGGCTTGGAGACCCCGGCCGCCACGGAGCTGGCCGCCGCCACCCACATCCCGCTCGACCCGCCGCCGGAAAAGCCGCCGCCTCCCCCCATCCCCGACCACGTGCTGCCGCCGGCGGCGCTCCCGCCTGACGAGGACCACGACGATCCCGAGGACGCCGAAGCCGTGCGCATCGTGCCTCGCGCGGCGCCACCGAAGGCCTTGAACCACTTGTCCATGTGCGACGCGAGTCCGAAGGCGATGAGCCACGGCAACCACTCGTCCTTGAGCCGCGGCTCCGGTCGCGCGAGTTCGCTCGCGAAGTAACGGCGCGCCGCGGCCATCCGGCGGCGCATCTGCAGGCGCGCGGCGCCGTGGCGCCACCGCGCCATCGCCAGGACGCTGCGCACCAGGCCCAGGGCGACGAGCGCCATCCCGGCCAGCACCACCATCCCCAGCCGCTCGAAGCCGGTGAGGGCCAGCCAGAGGTATGCGCCGCACAACGC
>CAZVDJ010000105.1:0-10040 GCA_964626245.1 uncultured Gemmatimonadaceae bacterium | reverse complement strand
GGGTCGATGACCGCGTAGAAGATGGAGATGAACATCTCCGTGCTCTCGAGCTCCTCGCGCAGCGTGCGCAGCAGCGCATCCAGCATCTCGCCAGGATCGGCGGTGTTCTGTGCATGGATCGACGAGGCGCTCATGACGAGCGCCATGATCAGCGCTGCGCGATAGCCGTGGCTCGAGACGTCACCGATCAGCACACCGGTGCGTCCGCCCCCCAGGCGGAAGAGGTGGTAGAAGTCGCCGCCCACGCTGTCGGCGGGGACGACGCGCGCGGCGACCTGCGCCTCGGGGGCAAAGAGCGCGGTGTCGGGCAGGAGCTTCATCTGCAGGTCGTTGGCGAGCTGCATCTCCTGCTGCATCCGCTGCTGCGCCAGCGAGGCGCGCACGAGTCGGGCATTCTGGATGGCCGTCCCGATCTGCGTGGCGATGGCCGTCACCAGCTTCTCGTCGCCCGCGCTGAAGGGTTCGCCGCTGCGGCGCTCGGAGAGGTTCACCACGCCCAGCGGGATGGCGCCGTGCGGGTTGGGGTTGGTCCAGAGGATCGGGACCGAGAGCAGCGCGCCGCGCCGGTAGAGCGACTCGGCCTCGCAGGGATTCTCCCCCTCTTCCAGCAGGAGTGCCCGCTGCTCACGGAAGACGCGCGCCGAGACGCTCTCCCCGTCCTGCGTCCCGATGGGCGGGGCGTCGGCCGCCTCGAAGCCCATCGCGGTCACGACCTGCAGGGTATCGGTGACACGATCGTGCACGAGGATCGCCGCGCGTCGCGCCCCCACCGTCTCGCAGATCTCCTCCAGGATGCGCGACGCCGCCTCCTCCAGTGACACGGTGCGGCCGAGGATCTCGCTCGTCGTGTAGAGGAGGTTGATCTCCTCGTAGCGCTCGGCCAGCTCGTAGGCCGCATGCTCCACCTCGAGCGCCGACTGGAAGAAGTGCCCAACGATTGGGAGCAGGAGTTCCAGGCAGGCCGCCGGCTCCGTGCGGGCCCCGGTGCACGGCCCCACCGTGACCCACGCGCGGCGCGGCCCCGGGACGGCACCGGCCAGCAGGATGCCATCGTCCGTCTCGATTTCGGCCGGCGGCGCCCCCGGGGCCAGGAGCTCCAGGACCCGAGGCACGGGCTCCTCCCAGGCGCCGAACTCCGGGATGATGGGCGCGCGTTCGGAGGCCTGCGTCCAGACGACCGCGCGCACCCCCGTCACGTCCTCGAAGCGTTCGAGGATCGGGACGAGTTCCCTCACGGCAGGTGAAGGGTGAGGCGTACGACGTTTCCTCCGTCGATGAACCGCTCGACGCGATCCATGAGCCGCGTCATCAGGAAGAGCCCGCGCCCGTCCTCGCGCTCGATCCAGTCGGGGGCCGTCGGATCGTGCAGGCAGTCGGCCATCTCGAAGCCGATCCCTTCATCGATCACCTCGAGCACCAGCGAGCGATCGTCGAACGCGGCCCGCAGGCGGACTCCCTTGGTGGAATCGGCGCGGTTCCCGTACAGGATGGCGTTGGAGAGCGCCTCGGTGAGTGCCACCGGAACCTGCAGGTTGCACGCGCGAGGGGGAAAAGACAGCTGGGCGCAGGTGCGCTGTACCACGCCCACCACATCCTCGATGTAGCGCACGTCGGACGGAATGCGCACGTCGAGCGGGAAGCCGTTGTCCAGGCGGACCATCTCGAACGGGAGGGCGCTGTCGCTCATCACGAGTAGAACGCCCTCCACCCGGGCCGGGTCACGGGAAGGCGATCACGCGAGCGCCGGTAGGAGGGGGGAGGAAGCACCGGGGGACGCCAGGCGCGATGCGGACGCTACAGCGTGCGCAGTGCCTCGTCGCGGTTGCTGGCGATCTGGAACAGCGTGTCGAGCTTGGTGAGCTCGAACAGCGTCTTGAGGTCGTCGTTCAGGTTGGCCAGGCGCAAGTCGCCACCGGCTTCGCGGATCTTCTTGGAGAGCGACACCAGCACGCCGAGTCCGGAGCTGTCGATGTACCCGGTCTGGCTGAAGTCGACGAGGAACTTCCGCTCGCCGCGCTCGAGCTCATCGAGGACCTTCTGCTTCAGCTCCTGGCGGTTGCCCACGATGAGCTGCCCCTCCACGTCCACGATGCACACGTCGCCCGACTTCTTGATCGCAAAGCTCATGCATTCTCTCCCAGGGGTCGATCGTGGCCGTCGCCCGGGCTTCGTGCCTGCAAGGCGGTGATCGCGGCCACGTTGATAATGTCGCCGGGAGATGCGCCGCGCGACAGGTCATTGCAGGGACGGGCGAGCCCCTGGATGATCGGGCCGATCGCCGACGCGCCGGCCAGTCGCTCCACCAGCTTGTAGGCGATGTTCCCGGCGTCGAGCGACGGAAAGACGAGGACGTTTGCCCGCCCCGCCACCGCACTGCCCGGCGCCTTGCGCGCCGCGACGGTGGCGACGAGCGCAGCATCACCCTGCAGTTCGCCATCGACGGCCAGCCCGGGGGCGCGCTGGCGCACCAGCGCGACGGCCTCGCGCACCCGCTCCACCGACGGCGCGCTCGCGCTCCCCATCGTGCTGAAGGAGAGGAAGGCCACGACCGGCGTGTCGCCCACGACCAGCGCACGGTCGCGCGCGGCCGCGATCGCGATGTCGGCCAGCTGTTCGGCCGTAGGGGAAGGGAGGACGGCGCAATCGGTGAAGGTCAGGACCTCGCGCCCCTCCGCGCGGAAGGGGGCGACGTCCATGTAGAACGCGCTGGACACCGAGCGCACTCCCTCGGCCGGCCCCACCAGCCAGAGCGCGGCGCGCAACACGTCGGCGGTGGTGTGGACGCACCCCGCCACGCAGCCGTCGGCCTCCCCGTGCCTGACGAGCGCATCGGCGAAGAGGAGCGGGGTCGCCGCCAGCCGCTCCGCCTCGCCCGGGGCGAGCGGGCGTCCGCGGCGGCGGGCGACGAGCGTCTCGGCCCCCTGCGCGCGGCCGGTGCCGGTGGCCGGGTCGATGACGTCCACGGGGGCCGCAGCCGCAACGCGTGCCACCGCCTCGACCGCGGCGCGATCGGCGGCGGGATCGAGGACGAGGATCGGAGAGACGATCCCCTCGCGCGCGAGGTGGCGCACCGCCTCCAGCACGCGCGGATCGGCCGTCTCGGGAAAGGCGATGCGCATGCGCGGCCGGGCGGCGCGCCGTCGCAGCTCGGGGATGAAGCCGGAGGGCGGCGCGGCGAGTGGCGCGTCGGGCGGCACGGAAGACCCCTGCCTAACGCTGCGCGAACTTGTGTCGCAGCGCCTGGGCCACGACCGGGTGCACCAGCCCGTCCAGCTCGCCCCCGAAGCGCGCCACCTCGCGCACCAGCGATGCCGAGATGTAGGTGGTGTCGAGCGACGGGACCATGAAGACCGTCTCCTGCTCCGACGAGAGGTGCCGGTTCATCAGCGCCATCTGGTACTCGTACTCGAAGTCGCTCACCGCGCGCAGTCCGCGGATGAACAGGCGCGCCCCGACCTGCCGGGCGAAGTCGACCAGGAGCCCGTGAAACTGGTGCACCTCGACGCGCGGCTCGTGGGCCACCGCCTCGCGGATGAAGTCGGCGCGCTCCTCGAACGTGAAGAGCGGCTGCTTGGAGACGTTGACCGCGATGGCCACCACGAGCCGGTCGACGAAACTGAGGCTGCGGCGAATGAGGTCCTCGTGCCCCCGGGTGATGGGGTCGAAGGAGCCGGCATAGATCGCGATCCGGGGCATGCGGAGCCTGAGTGGAGGGGAGGCGAGTCGCGCCGGGGAAACCTAACCGGCCCCCTCTCCCTCGCCATCGGCAGGCGCATCGGACCGGTAGAGCGTCACGGCGGTGCCGCCATAGCTTCGCATCTGCCCGCCGGCGGGAAGGGGCTCGTGCACGTCGTGCTCGACCCCCAGCACCCGGCTGAACGGCGTGGCGAGCCACAGCGCGGCGATCCGGGGCGCCAGCCCCAGGTTGTACGGCGGGTCGGCGAAGGCGACGTCGTAGCGATCACGCGGCAGGCGTTGCGCGAAGCGCACGGCGTCGCCCCGGTGCACGGAGTAGCTCGCCGGATCTGCACCGAGCGCGTGGGCGTTCTCGTGGATCGCGCGCAGCGAGGCGGGCGCCAGCTCGACGAAGTCGCAGAAGGCGGCGCCGCGCGAGAGCGCCTCCAACCCGAGCGCCCCCGAGCCGGCAAAGAGGTCGACCACGCGCGCGCCGGCCAGTTCGGGGTGGAGCATGCTCATCCACGCCTCGCGCGCGCGATCACCGGTGGGACGCACGCGCGCGTCGCGCGGAGCCTTGATGCTGCGCCCGCGCCAGCGCCCCGCGATGATGCGCACGACAGTGCCGCCGGTCAGGGACGCAGGTCAGCCAGCTTGGCCACCAGGCGCGACGCGCCGCCATAGCTGTCGCGCTCCAGCCGGTAGGCAATGTCGAGCGGCTGCGCGGGGGAGCACTCGCGGGCGCGATCGCCCATCCCCCAGCCGATGGCCTCGAGCGTCCCTCCGGCTTTCGCCAGTTGCAACTTGAGCCCGCCCTGCCCCACCACCCGCGCGGTCGCCGCCAGCCGCACACCCCGCGACGCGAGGACCGGCGCGGGGTTGCCGACGCCGAACGGCTCGAAGTGCCGCAGCAGCGCCTCCAGCTCCGGCGTCACCTCGTCGAGCGCGACCTCGAGGTCCAGACGCAGGCGGGGGACCAGGTCGTCCGTCGTCAGGCGGTCGCGGGCCACGAGGTTGAAGCGCTCCGCGAAGGCCGGCATGCGGTCGGCGGCGATGGTCACTCCCGCCGCCGCGCGATGCCCGCCATAGCGCACGAAGAGGTCTCGGCACGCGGTGAGCCCGGCGTGCAGGTCGAAGGCGCCGATCGATCGCCCGGACCCCTTTCCCACCCCGTCCTCGAGGGCAACGAGCATCACCGGGCGCGCCAGCTCCTCGACCAGTCGCGAGGCGACGATACCGATGACGCCGGGATGCCACCCGTCGCTCCCCAGCACCACGCCCCACGTCTCGTCCAGGTCGAGCTGGTCGGCCATCCGGCGCGCGGCGGCCAAGGTGCTGCGGTCCAGTTCCTGTCGCGCGCGATTGAGCTCCTCCAGCTCGCGGGCGATGCGGTTGGCCTCGCCCTGGTCATCCGTCAGGAGCAACTCCACCCCGCGCATCGCGTGC
Organism: uncultured Gemmatimonadaceae bacterium; assembly: GCA_964626245.1. Classification (GTDB taxonomy): domain Bacteria; phylum Gemmatimonadota; class Gemmatimonadetes; order Gemmatimonadales; family Gemmatimonadaceae; genus SCN-70-22. The sequence continues at coordinate 4,919 of CAZVDJ010000105.1, read as the reverse complement.
CCCACGCGGCCGGCGGCGTTGAGCCGCGGCGCCAGGATGAACCCCACGCGCCCGGCGGTGAGCGCCGCCGCATCGAGCCCGGCCGCCTGCAGCAGCGCGCGCAACCCGGCGTGCCGGGTCTCGGCCATGAGCTTGAGGCCGAGGCGCACGAGCACACGGTTCTCGCCGCGCAGCGGCGCCACGTCGGCGATCGTCGCCAGCGCCACCAGGTCCAGCAGGTGCAACGCGACGTTCTCCGCCCCCCCCATCGCCCGCAGGAGGGCCACGGAGAGCTTGAACGCAACGCCGGCCGCGCAGAGGTCCTTGTCGGGGTAGGTGCACGCCGGCTGCCGCGAGTTGAGCACCGCCACGCAGGGAGGCACCGGCCGGCTGGGAAGGTGGTGGTCCGAGACGATCACGTCCACGCCGGCGGCGGTGAGGGTCTCGATGGCCTCGTGCGCGCTGGTCCCGCAGTCGCAGGTGAGGACCACGCGGGCCCCCGCGTCGTGCGCGGCGCGCACCCCCGCATTTCCCAGGTCGTAGCCGTCCGTGATCCGGTGCGGCAGGAACGGGACGGCGCGCCCGCCGAGGTGCCGGATCACCTTGACCATGATCGTCGTGGAGCAGATGCCGTCGACGTCGTAGTCGCCGTGCACGAGGATCACCTCGCCGGCGCGAATCGCGGCCGACAGCCGCGCCACCGCCGCGTCCATCCCGTGCATCGCCTCCGGCGGCAGCAGCTCCTTCAGGCGCGGGCGCAGGAAGTGCCGCGCCTCGTCGGGGACGGCGAGCCCGCGCCTGACGAGCAGGTCGCAGACGAGTGGCGGCAGGTGCAACTCCGCCGCGAGCGCCTGCGACAGCGCCGGATCGGCGGGCACCGGCTCGATCCACCGCGGCGCGAGGCGCGGGCGTGACGCGCTGGCGGGAGGCGCCGGAGCAGGAGCGGTCATGGCGGGGAGCGTAGGGGACGGCCGGGTGGCGCGCGGGATCATTCCGTTGCGTAGAGGAGCATTCCGCACCCCTCGCAGCTCTCCAGCGTCCCCTTGACCTGCATCTGCGCTCGGCGCTGCACGGGGACGGACGTGTCGCACGAGCTGCAGGCGCCTCCGCTCACCGGAAAGACCACCTTGGTGCGGCGCCGGCCGCGAATGCGCTCGTACGGCGTTCGCATCCCCGCCGGGACGCTGGACGCCAGCGCCTCGCGCCGCGCGCGTGCGGCCGCGAGCGCCGTCTCGTGCGCCTGCTGTTCCTGCGTCAGCGCCGACCGGCGTTCCTCCTGCGTGGCATCGAAGGCGGCGAGCGAGGCGTGATGCGCCTCGACGGCATGGCGGATGGCGCCGACCGTCTCACCGATGGCCGCCAGGTCGTGCTCGCCCTCCTGCAGCATGCGCTTGCCCGCCTCCACCTGCGACTGCGCCGCCTCCGCCTCGCGCAGGCGCTTGACCAGGTCGAGCTGCGCGACGTTGCGCTCGTGCCGCTGGCGGTGCTCGGCGACGCGCTGGGCCACCTCGCGCTGCTTGCGCTCGGCGGCGGCGAGCTGCCCCTGCGCCTGTTCCAGCTGGCGGGCCACCCGGGCGCGTTCGGCGTCCAGCGCGGCAACGCGCGGGGCGATGCCGTCCAGGCGCTCGAGGATCTCGTCCACGGCGTCATCCGCCTCCTGCAGGCGCAACAGGGCTTCCAGCTCGGCGTGCACGTCCCCTCCTGGCGTCGGGTAGCGTTAGGCTCGGGTCCGCATCGTCACCAGCTCCTGGAGCTGGCGCGCGTTCTCCTTCTTCTCGCGCATGAGCGCGGTCTTCTCCTCGTCGGTCGCCAGCGTCATCAGGCGGTCGATCTCGCGATTGCGCTCCTGCAGCCGGCGCTCCTCCAGCCGCGCCAGCGAGTCCTCGATGGTGCGATCGAGGTCGAGGATGTTGTCGGGCTCCGCCAGCAGCGCATCCAGGACGGCGACGGCCTCCGGCGCGAGTCGCTCCGACACCTCCGCAACCTCGTCGGCCGACCCGATCTCGCGCAATGCCTCGACGATCGCGCGCAGGTTCGGCTCGCGAAAGGTGTCGGCCCCCAGTCGCTCCAGGATGCGCTCGAGCGCCGCGGGTGAGCGCAGCATCGCGGTGACCAGGTAGCGCTCCGCCGCGACCGCCACGACGGGGGCGCGCGCGGCGCGCGGGCGGGACTCGGGGGGCGGAAAGCCACCCGCGCGCGCGGGCCGACGGGCCCCGGCGCTTCCCGCCCCCCCGGCGCCGTCCCACCCCGCGGGCCCCTCGCCGAGATCGGGTGGCGGTCCGTCGAAGCCGGGCGGGCCGTCATACGACGGCGGGCCGTCGGGACGGCCCGATCCGCCGCGCGCCGCGGGCGCCGAGCGCCTAACGCCGGACGCGCCTCCGGCCCGTGGCACCTGCTCGGCCTCGCGCTGCAGCACCTCGCGCCCCACCTGCGACGCCTGCGCCGCGCGCGCCAGGTACAGGTCGCGCATCACCGGGTCACGCGTGGCGCGGATGGTCGGCAGCAGGCGATCGACCGCGGCCCGCCGCTTGGTGAGGTCCGCGAACCAGCCGGCGCGTTCCAGCAGCTGCACCTTGCGCTCGAAGACGTCGATGGCGTCCTTGAGCTGCCGCTCCAGCGCCTCGGGGCCGCGCCCCTTCACGAACGAGTCGGGGTCCTCGCCCTCCGGGAGCGTGACGACGCGCACGGTGGCCCCCTCGGCCAGCAGCTCGTCGCCCGAGCGAAACGTCGCCTTGAGCCCCGCCTGGTCGGAATCGTACAGCAGGAAGACGTTGCGGCTGTAGCGCACCAGCAGCTGCGCCTGCTCATCCGTGAGCGCCGTGCCTAACGGGGCCACCACCGTCTCGATCCCCGCCGCCGCCAGCCGGATGGCGTCGAAGTAGCCTTCCACCACGATCACACGGTCGGCCTTGCGGATGGCGTTGCGCGCCTGGTGCAGGTGATAGAGCAACCGCCCCTTGGAGTAGGTCGGCGACTCCCCCGTGTTGAGGTACTTGGGTTCCCCGGGGCCCAGCAGGCGCCCGCCGAAGCCGGCGACGCGGCCGCTCACGTCGTGGATGGGGAAGATCAGGCGCGCCCGGAAGCGCGGCCGCGGCTCCTCGGTCTCCTCGCGCCGGGCGAGGAGCCCGGCCTCGAGCATCCGGGCGTCGTCGATCCCGATGGAGGCGAGGTAGGCGCGCATCAGCCCGATCTCGCGCGGGGCGTAGCCCAGCCCGAACCGCTCGGCCACCGCGCGCGAGATGTCGCGCGACTTGAGGTACTCGCGCGCCGGTGCCCCCAGGTCGTCCTCCCACAGCACGCGCTGGAAGTACTGCTGCGCCGCCGCGTTGGCCTCCCACAGCGGCTCGCGCGGATCCGGCCCCTCGCGCCGGGAGGAGACCTCGCGCAGCTCGATGCCGCTCTTCTCCGCCACCATGCGCACCGCGGTGGGCCAGTCCACCCCAAGCCGCTTCTGCAGGAAGGTGAAGACGTCACCCGACTCCTTGCACACGAAGCAGTGATAGAACTTCCCCTTGGCGGTGGAGACCGAGAAGTTGCGGTTGACCCCCTGGTGAAAGGGGCATGGCCCGCGGTAGTTGCCCCCGCGCCCCTTCAGCGGGACATACTCGCCGATGATGGCGACGATGTCGGCGGCCTCGCGAACCCGCTCGATCTCCTCATCGGGAATCATCGCGCCCTCACAGCTCGGCGATGGTCACGCCCGAGCCCCCCTCGTTCCACAGCCCCAGCCGGAAGCTCTTCACGCGCGTGTCCTTCCGCAGCATCTCGGCCACGCGATCGCGCAGCGCCCCGGTCCCCTTGCCGTGGATGATGCGCACCGAGCGCAGGTCGGCGCGGATGGCGGCATCGAGCGCGGTGAGGAGCGCGTCGTCGATGTCGTGCACGCGCTCGCCGCGCAGGTCGATCTCGGTGGGGACGTGCTCCTCGGGCAGGTCGCCGGTGAACGCCACCGCTGCCACCGCGGGTCGCTGGCCGTCAGCTGCACGTCGCACCAGGTCGCGCTGGTAGGTGAGCTTGATCGACCCTAGCGCCACCAGCACCTCATCGGGACGCACCTCCACGACGCGCGCCACCTTCCCGTCCAGGGGGAGCACCTGCACGTAGTCGCCCGCGGCCAGCGGCGCGTCGTCCCGCACGCGCGGGGCACGCCGCAGCTGGTTGGTCGCCTCGCGCTCCAGCTGCTCCAGGCGATCACCCTGCCGGACCGCCAGCTGCTCCACCTTCTGGCGTGCGGCGCGCGCCACCTCCTCCGCCTTCTCCTCGCTGGCGCGCTTGAGCTCCTTGATCGTCTTCTCGACCGTGGCACGCGCCTCCAGCAGGTACTTGCGCGCCTCCTGCCGGGATTCGCGCTCCAGCGCGCGCTCCCGTTCGCGGAGCACCTTCTCGCGGTCCGCCAGCCGGTGGGCGCGTTCCTGCGCCGCCTGCTGCGACGCCGCCAGCTCGCGCTCCCGGTCGGCGAGGACCTTGTCGCGCGCCTCGAGCGACTGCAGCAGCGCGTTGACGTCCCGCTCCACCGTGGGAATGCGCTCCTCGGCGCGCGCCAGCACCTCCTCGGGAAGTTGCAGCCGGCGGGCAATGCTCAGCCCGTACGACCGGCCCGGAATCCCCTTCACCAGGTGATACGTGGGCGCGAGCGCCACCGCGTCGAACTGCAGCGAGGCGTTGACCACCCCCGCCACCTCGGTGGCGAGCTCCTTGAGCGCCCCGAGGTGCGTGGTGGCGATCGTCGTCGCGCCACGCGTCGTGAGCGCCTCCAGGATCGCCCCGCCCAGCGCCGCCCCTTCCAGCGGGTCGGTTCCCGATCCCAGCTCGTCCACCAGCACCAGCGAGCGCGCCGACGCCGACCGCAGGATCTCGCCCAGGTTCTTCACGTGCGCCGAGAAGGTGGAGAGCGACGCCTCGATCGACTGCTCGTCGCCGATGTCGGCAAAGACGTCGTC
>CAZVDJ010000104.1:0-10087 GCA_964626245.1 uncultured Gemmatimonadaceae bacterium | reverse complement strand
GATGCCGTTGCCGACGTCGAGGATGATGAGCCCGTCGTTCCACCAGCTCCCATACAGCAGCCCGTTCTGCACGTCCACGTCGTGCAGCGTGCGCCCGGCGTCGCTGTTGCCGGGGCGCGGCGTCTTCCACACCGACACCTGCCGGGGCCTGGCCGGATCGTCGATGTTGATCACGTGCACGGCGCCCGTGCCGTCATTCGTGATGTACGCGTGCCGCCCGTGCCTGGGATCGGTGTAGATGAACGCCGAGTGCACGCCTGCGGTGACGCCGTCGGTGAAGTCGGCGACCTTCTTGGGCCGGAACGGATCCTCGAGCGTCGCGATGACGATCCCGTTGCGGCGGTTGTCGGCCCCCTCGCGCGTGAAGACCATGACCTCGCCCTTCTCGTCGGTCATGATGTCGTTGACCACGCGGAAGTTCTCGATCACCGAGTCGACGACGACCGGCTTTGCCGGGTTGGAGATGTCAATCGAATAGAAGCGGTCGCCGCCAGCGTGCGTCCCCAGGTAGGCCACCTTCCCGTTGGGATGGACCCACACTTCCGACGTGACGAACGCGGTGCGGATCACCGACCCCACCACGCTCGCCTTGCGCCGCACGCCCCGCTCGGTGAGCGCCACCGCGGCCTCGCCCGAGGTGCGGCCAAAGCTGGCGCTGACGAGGTACTGTCCCGGTTCATAGCCCACGAAGGCGCCGTCGGTGGAGAGTTCGCCGCGGCCGGGCGAGAAGGTCCAGCTGGGCGTGAGCCCCTCGATGACGCGACCGGCGGCATCCTTCACCTGCGCGGAAAAGCGGACGACGTCCCCCTGCCGGGCATTCACCGTCGACGGCGTCACGGAGACGGTCGCCCCGGTGGCGGCGAGCGTGGTGACGTCCAGCACGCGTTCGGCGCGCCCGGCGCGCGCGGTGAGGCGTGCGCGCCCGGCGGCCAGCGCCGTCACGAGCCCGCCATCCTCCACGCGCACCACCGCCGGGGCGGACGACGTCCACGACACGCGCTCCGTGGCCGAGTCGCCCTCGGCCGAGCGGGCCCTGGCCGTGAGCTGCAACCGCTGGCCGACCAGCAGGCGCGTGGGTGACGGCGTCACCAGCAGCGTCGCGGCCGGACCCGCCACCATGTGCACCTCCACGCGCCGCGTGAGCGGCCGCGCGCCGGGCACGAGGGCCGAGATCGTGACCGGGAAGGTCCCGACGGCACCGGACGTGACCAACCCGGTGGAGTCCACCTGCGCCTCGAAACCGCCCCCGCCGAAGTACCGGACGCGGACGCCGGGCACGACCTTGCCCGATTCGTCCACGACCTGCGCCGTCAGGCGCAATGTGTCCTTGGCCACCATGCGCGGGGCGGACGGCGTCACGACGATGCGCGCCCCGCCCTGCCCCGCCTGCGCCGACACCGGTGTCGCGTCGCCCGCATGGGCCACGACCGCAACCCCGAGGATCGCCACGCCACGCGCGAGCGCGACTCGAACATCACCCATGCTCCACGCCTCCGTCTTCCGATCGAAAATGGTGAGTGCCTCCAAGCCATCCTACAAATAGTCGCATGCGTGCCGGCGCCCTGCGCCGGCCAGGAGCCGTCGCCTATTCGTGAAATGGCCTCTCGTGTTCTTCCACCGCCACACCACGCGCACACCGTCCCGCCAACCTGCCCCGTTCTCCTCTCCGCCGCAACGCCCTTCATCCCCGCGTCCCCGCGTCCCCACGTCCCCTCGACTTCTCGTCGTCTCGTTGTCTGACCCTCAGAGCGCTCCCCGTCGCTTGAGCGATTCGTACCGCGCCACCACGGCCTCGGCCGCCCCCGCCGGGGAGACGTCGAGCACCAGGACGCCGCGTCGCCGCAGTGCGCCCAAGGCCGCCTCGCGGGCGTCGAGCAGCTCCTCGGCGGCCGCCCGCTCGTAGGCCGCGGATGGCGACGCGGGACGCACCGTCGTCAGGCGATCGAGGTCGGGATCGCGCAGCGCCACCGCCAGCGGAAGGTGTCGTCCGCGCAGCGAGCCGAAGTGCGCCACCAGCGCATCGCTCGCGGTCGGGTCGATGACGTCGGTGAAGAGGACGGTGAGGGCGCGACGCCGGTTGCGCTGCGCCAGGAAGGCGAAGGCGGCCGGGTAGTCGGGTTCCACCAGTGCGCCGCGCACGCCAGCGAGCGCGTCGAGCACGGCGCGCAGCGCGCGGCGACCGCGCATGGGCGCGAGCCAGTGGTGCACCGTGTCGCTGAAGACGAGCAGCCCCACGTCGTCGTCGTGGTCCACCGCCGCGTGCGCCAGCTGCAACGCCGCCTCCACCACCGACTCCAGGCGGGCACGACCCTCGTGCTCGGCGGTCATCAGCCGCCCGGCATCGATGGCGATGATGAGGTGCTGCCGGCGTTCATCCTCGAACTGGCGCACCATGGTCAGGCCGCGGCGTGCGCTCGCCTTCCAGTCGATGGCGCGGGGATCGTCGCCCGGCACCCACTCGCGCAGGCTCTCGAAGACGCGCCCCTCCCCCAACCGCCGCACGGCACGCTGCCCTGCCTCACGGCGGCGCTGCACCTGGGTGGGGAGCGCGCGCAGGGCCACGCCGGCCAGCGGGGGATACACCGTCACCTCCCATGGCAGCGACAGGCGCAACGCCCGCCACGCCAGCCCCCACGGCGACGAGACACGCAGATGCAACGTGCCGCGCTCCGCGCGTCCGCGCGCCACCGGCCGCACCTCGTGGTGCTCCAACACGGTGGCGCTTGGCGACAGGGTGAGCGTTCGCCCCGGGCCGCCGGCGAGCGTGAGCTGAGGGGGCAACTCCTCCTGCACCCGGATCGCAGCGCGATGCGACAGGCGTGAGCGCCAGGTATAGGTGACTGGGAGCGGTCGTCCCACCGAATACGCGGGCGACGCAGCGCGCGCCACCTCGAGCGGCGCCGCCCCCCGTGTCACGGCGCGCCAGCCATCCACCGCAAGCGCGGCGAGCCACGCCACGTCGAGCGCCACCAGCCACACTGCAGCTGACGGCCACGCGAGCGCGAGCGGGGCGACGAGGGCCAGCGCGGCGGCGACCCCGAGCCAGCGACGCGACGGCACGATCACGCGCGCGGCGCCTCCACGCGCTCGAAGAGCGCGGCGACCGCCGCATCGGGCGTCACGGCCTCGAGGGTGAGCTCGGGGGCGACCTGCACACGATGCCGCAGCACCGCCGGCGCCAGCCGCTTCACGTCATCAGGGACCACGTAGTGCCGCCCGTCCAGCAGCGCGGACGCCTGCGCCAGGACGAGCAACGCCACGGAGGCGCGGGGCGACGCGCCGAGGGTGAGTGTGGGCGTGTCGCGCGTGGTGCGCACCAACGCCGTGATGTACCCCACCAGCGCGGGCTCCACTTGCACCTGCCGGACCGCGCCGCGCAATGCCTCGAGCCCGGCGGCGTCCATGACCGCGGCAATGCCGAACGACGCCGGCGCCGCGGCGTCGAATCCCTCCAGCACCCGCCCCAGCATCCCCTCTTCGGCGCTCGCCGGCGGATAGTCCAGCAGGACCTTCACCAGGAACCGGTCGAGCTCGGCCTCGGGGAGCGGGTAGGTCCCCTCGAACTCGATGGGGTTCTGCGTCGCGAAGACGGTGAAGGCCGGCGAGAGCATGCGCGTCTCGCCATCCACCGTCACCGCCCGCTCCTGCATGGCCTCGAGCATTGCCGCCTGAGTCTTGGCCGGGGCGCGGTTGATCTCGTCGCCCAGCACGAGGTCCGCAAAGAGTGGCCCGGCGCGAAAGCCGCCCGCCGCCCCGGCCAGGACGTTGACCCCGGTGATGTCCGACGGCATCAGGTCGGGGGTGAACTGGATGCGCTTGAAGGAGAGGCCGAGTGATTGCGCGAGGGCCCGCACCAGGAGCGTCTTGGCCGTCCCAGGCGGCCCTTCGAGCAGGACGTGGCCGCGCGCCATGAGCGCCAGCACGGACTCGCGAATCGCCGCCGGCTGCCCGAGCACCACGCGCTCGAGCTGCCCCACGAGGCGTTGGGCGGCGGCCGCGTGCGACTGCAGCGCGTCGGCATCGAGGGGAGGAATCGTCGTCACGGATGTCTCACACGGATGTCACATGCAGGAGGCGTGCAGGGGAGGCGCATGGGGCGCACGTCGTCAGCGATGGGTCACGAGGGACGCGGGGCCGGGCGCAGCGCGTCCCAGAGCGCGTCCACGGCGTGGGCGGCCTCGACCACTGCCGAGTCGCCCCCGGAATGGTCGGCCAGCTGCAAGAGCCGGCGTGCCGCGTCGCGCGCGCCGGCGCTTGGCGCACGCGCCTCCAGCGCCTGCAGCCAGGGGCGCCAATCATCGCGCGGGCGTGCCGCGGGATTGCGGCTGTCGGCAGGCGCGGCACCTCCGCCCGACGAGGCGGCGGGCGTGAGCCTGCGGCGCAGCCCGCGCACCAGCGCCGCCACCGCCTCGCGGTGCCCCTCGGCTGCCGCCAGCGCCGTGGCCAGCGCCCGCACATGTTCCCGCCCATCGCGCCGGCGGCGCGAGATGGCGGCGCGCACCGGACCAAAGCGCCACGCGCTGGCGGCCAGCGCGACGAGCCCGACCAGGATGAGCTGCCAGACCATCCACCCCAATGGATGCCGGGCGCTCCAGGCCAGCGCGACCGCCGCCATGGCGCCGCCGGTGGCAAAGCCGTGATGGTACTCGTCGAAGATCAGCACGCCGGCGCGCGGCACGACGGCGGCCGCCACGATCGCGCCGGCGGCGCCGCGGCGCAGCGACCGGTTGCGCACGAGCGCGCCGTCGGCCCCCAGGAGCACCCGGTGCCTCCGACCCGCCACCGTCAGCTGCACGAGCACCGGCGCCCCCGCTTCGTCGCGCAGCAGGGTGTCGGTCGCCGCCACGAGCACCACGGGACAGGATGCCTCGAGGCGTTCGGACCGCCGGCGCCTGCCCTGGGCGCGGGAATCGCGCGGCGCGCCAGCCTCCGGCGCGGCCTCGCGTTCAGTCGTGTCGGCAGCGAGGTGCGCGTGGACCCAGGTCGCGTCGCCATCGGGGGGAGCAGCGCCGGACGCCCCGGCCACCGCCGGAAGGACGACGCGTGACGAGTCGAAGACCGACGACTCGACGCGAAAGCCGAAGCACCGCATGATGGCGTGCGCCGAGGCGCCCACGACGACCAGCGCACCGCCTCCCGCGCGCAGCGGCCAGCGGACGATCTCGTCGCGCTCGGCCTCGCTCACGGCGACGCTCGGAGCGAGGACCGCCAGCGTCGCCGCCCGCCCCGACCACGCCGAGTCGAGCGCCTGCGGCCGCCGCCGCCACCGCACCACGTCAACGCCCAAATGTTCCGCAGCATCTGCGAGCGCGCGCGTCCCTTCACGCCCCGCCAGGAACGACGAGGCGCGCGGGTCGGTGTCGTCGGCCGCGCGCCCCCGGCGCCCCGTGGCAAAGGCGACGACCACCAGTGCGGTCGCCGCGACGGCCGCCACCAGGAGGTCACGCCGCCGCGACATACCGCTCCACACGCGCCTCGCGCCGCCAGGCCTCATAACCGTCCCGGTCGACCGGGAGGCGCGCAAAGGCGTGCGCGTACAGGCGCACCACGAGGTCGCCCAGCGCCCGGCGGCCGCCCTCGCCCAGCGCAGGCTCCCGTGCGTATTCGCTCGGCGTCTTGCTGGGGTGGAAGGCGACCAGGCGCCGGCCGTCCAGCTCCAGCACGAGGCGCAGGAAGTCGGCCTGCATGGCCGAGGCGTAGTGTCCCTGCGCCGCCAGACGCGCCGCCTCGGCGGCGTACCACGCGGCGTCGCGCAGGACGGGTGCCGGAGACGCCGTGACGTCATCGGGGCGTCGCCCCCCACCCCGCACCGTGCGCACCGTGACCCACACCGCGTGCGCCAGCACCGCCAGCAGCAATGCGACCAGGAGCCAGACCAGCCCGTCGTACGCCCGGGGATTGTCCTGGCGCAGCCGATCGAGCGCATCGCCCACGGCCATCCAGGCGCGCCGGAGCGGTCCCAGCGGATCCTCGCGCGAGGTCCAGCGGTAGGCGGGATCGGCGAAGACGCGGTCGAGCGCAGTGCGCAAGGTGTCGGCGCGCGCGTCACCCGGCAGCTGCATCCGGATCACTGGACGCGCAGCAGACCGCTCGCCAGCATCTCCAGGTCGAGCCCTTCCTTCCGCACCCGGAGGTCGTAGTACAGCACCGTGGTGAGCACGTAGAAGTAGGGATAGACGAGCACCTGGAGCATCGCGGTGATGATCATCGCCAGGAGCGTGAACGTCTCCTCGCTCAGGTCCGCGACGGCGCCGATGCCGGCGATGCTGCCCAGCGCGATGGCGGGAATGAGGAGCAGGACGAATGCGACGAGCAGCGCCGCCAGGATGCGCCAGCGGAATCCGCGCGAGAGCGCCCAGCTGCGCGCCATGGCCGGAACGCCGCCCGGCAGGTCCTCGAGCACCAGTGCCGGCGGGGTGAGCACCAGCCCGCACAGGAGAATCAATCCGGGTACGAGGAGCGCGAGGAGCCCGAGCCCCACGAGGAGCGACACGAGCATCGACGTCCCGATCAGCCGCCCCATGAACGGCGTCGATCGCAGGAAGGCGTCCTGCCAGGTGATGGCCGTGCCCACGTAGGCATTGGCGACGATGAAGGTCGAGGCCGCCGTCCCCACCGAACCCAGCACCAGCGACAGCCCGAGGCTCAGCGTCCACAGGGCCGGCTGCTGCATCACCCCGCCCGCGGCCTCCACGTAGACGCCCAGCGCCAGTGGAAGCGACTGGGTGAGGATGGAGATGATGACGAGCGGCGAGAAGAGCTGGCGGTAGATCCCCAGCGACGTGTCGAGGACTTCGCCGAGCGAGAGCTGACGGAGGACGGGGACGCGCATGCTGGCTGGAAGTCGCGAAGTGGCTGGTCGTGGACCGGGGAAACCTCTCGCGAACAGAGCGCCGGGGGAAGCCGCCGCGCGTTGTGAACGCGCGACCAGTCGCCGTAGGTTGCTTCGAGTGATTTGAGCGGCCCGGCCGGTTCCAGCCGCGGCCGCCGGCCACCCATCGGCGCGCGAAACCGCGCAGGAGCACCATGGAGGAGGGGCGCGACTATCGGCAGCACCTGGAAGTCGAGACGCCGGAGCACGTGGTCATCGACTACGAGATCGCGGGGCTCGGGAGCCGCGCGCTCGCCGCCATGGCCGACACGGCGATCATGGTGCTGCTGATCCTCGCCGAGCTCGTACCGCTCCCCTTTCTCGCCGCCAGGATGGACGTCGACGCCCTGCCGGTCGTGCTGCCGCTGGTGTCGCTCGCGGTCTTCGCGACGGCGTGGGGGTACTTCGCGCTTTTCGAGGCCTTTCGCGACGGACAGACGCCGGGCAAACGCTGGCTGGGGATCCGCGTCATCCGCGACACCGGGCACGCGGTCACGTTTCGCGACGCCGCCATCCGGAACCTGCTGCGCCTGGCGGACTTCCTTCCGCCGCCGTACGTGACGGGGATCCTGTGCATCGCATTCCAGTCGCAAGGCAAGCGGCTGGGCGACCTGGTCGCCGGTACGATCGTCGTGCGCGATCGGCCGGACGACCTAGCGATCGCCGCCTCGCGCGACGCCTCCGCCGGCAATGCCGCTGCCGCGCTGGCCGGTGCCCCGCGCCTGGATGAGGGCGATTCCCAGCTGCTGCGTGCATTCGCCGCTCGCGCGGCGCAACTGCCGCCCGAGGTCCAGGCCCGTCTTGCCGCTCCCATCGCCGAACGCATCGCCGCGCGCGTTCCGCAGCGCGCCGGCGACCCCGTGGCCTTCCTCCTCACCGTGCATGATGAGGAAGCGGCCCGCCGGCAGGGGCCGTTGGCGGCCCGTGGCGCCCGAGGGGCGGCGCCCGGCGGGGCCGGACGCGCGACCGGATCCGTGATGGAGCGGCTCGTTTCCCGCCAGGCGCAACGATGGGAGGCCTTTGCAAAGCTGGCGGGACGCGCGCAGCGCGACGGATTGGCGGCGCTCTCCGCGCAGGAACTGCCCGACTTTGCCGCACGCTACCGCGAGGTGGCGGCCGACCTGGCGCGGGCGCGCACCTACGGCGCCGACGCGCGCACGCGACTGCGCCTGGAGCGGCTGGTCGCCGCCGGGCACAACCTGCTGTATCGCGCCCCTCGGCGCGGATGGCGGGCGCTGTGGCGCATCCTGGCGTTGGAGTGCCCGGCGTCGGTGGCCGTCGCCTGGCCGTACGTCGTGGTGGCGTGGCTCGCCTTCACCCTCCCCGCCATCGCCGCGTACGGCACGTTGCGCGAGCGCCCGGGGCTGGCCGAGCAGGTGCTCCCGGCCACGCTGCTGGAGCGCGCGGAAGCCGGCCGGCGCGCCGCGCGCACCAACGGTCGCGGCACCGCCCCCGGCTACGCCGAGACTGCGGCGGCCGACCGCGCCACCCTGGCGTCGGCGATCTTCACCAACAACATGAGTGTTGCCTTTGCCTGTTTTGCCGGCGGCATCGCGCTGGGCGTGGGGTCGCTCGTCTCGCTCGCCTTCAACGGGCTGCTCATCGGCGCGGCGTCGGCGCACTTCCACAACGAAGGATTGCTCGGCTGGCTCTGGACCTTCGTGGCGGGCCACGGCGTGCTGGAACTCTTCGCGATCTGGTGCGCCGGAGCGGCCGGGCTCCTGCTGGGCATCGCCGTGATTCGCCCGGGTCCCTACACCCGGCGAGATGCGCTGGTGCTCAACGCGCGCCTCGCCGTGCGACTGGTGGGATGCAGTGCCCTGCTCCTCCTCGTGGCCGGGGCGATCGAAGGATTCCTCTCGGCCAGCGCACTGGCGCCGGCCGACAAGGTGGCCGTGAGCGCGACCAGCGCGCTGCTACTCGTGGCCTGGCTCGTCGTGGGGGCACGCGCCCGCCACCTCCTGTCGCTCCCGCCACTCCCCTGACGCGTCGCAGGCCAGCACCCGCGACACGCCGATCGCCTCGAGAAACCGCTGGTCGTGCGAGACGACGATGAGCGCCCCGTCGTACGCTCGCAGGGCGCGCTCCACCGCACGCACGCTGTCGAGGTCCAGGTGGTTGGAGGGTTCGTCGAGCAAGAGGAGCCACGGCGGCTCCGGCGCGTGCAGGAGGGTGGCGAGTGCCCCGCGCATCGCCTCACCGCCGCTCAGCGACGCCACGGGCTGCAAGGCGGCGTCGCCCCGGAAGTTGAAGGCGGCCAGCGCCTGGCGCCCCTGCGCGGCGTTGGCGCCGGGGACACGGGCCAGGAAGTTGTCGAGCAGCGTGCCCGCGGGGAGCGGCCAGTCGGGGCGCTGGGCGAGCATCGCGACGCGATGGCGCGGCGCCGTGAGCCCCAGCGCCCCGTCGCGCGGCGCCAGTTCGCCGGACAGGAGGCGCAGGAGCGTCGACTTGCCACCGCCGTTAGGCCCAACGACCGCCAGCCGGGCCGGTCCCACCACGGCGAGGTCGAGCGCGTGGATGACGGGCGGGACGCCCGCTCCCCAGGAGAAGGTCACGCCCCGTGCGTCGATGAGCCGCCGCGCCGCATGCAGGCCGCTGGCGGGAAAGTGAAAGGCGAGGTTGGCACGCTCGTCCACGCGCTCGCGGGCCTGACGCAGGCGGGCGCGATGTTCGTGCAGCACGCGCTCGCCGTCGGCCGCCAGCCGTCCCGCCGTCGCCTGGCTCGTCTCGCGCCGCAGGTTGAGCAGCAGCTTCGACTGGTTGGCGTCCTCGCGCGACCGCTGCCCCCTGGCATCGCGTCGTGCCTTGCGCTCGCGGGTCAGCTACACGTCGCGCCGGGCGCGGGCGAGCGCCGCGCGTGCCCCCGCCACCTCGCGCTCGGCCGACGCCTCCTCGTCGTCGCGCTGCCGCAGGTAGTCCGAGTACGCGCCGCCGTAGCTCGCCGCGCCACGAGGGGAGAGCTCGATGATGCGGTCCATGCGTTCCAGCAGGTCTCGGTCGTGGCTGGCGACGACCGCGCCGCGTGGCCACGTCGCGACCAGCCGGTACAGGTACCGCCGGGCGTTGGCGTCCAGATGGTTGGTGGGCTCGTCGAGCAGCAGCAGGTCGGGAGCGCGCAGGAGGAGTCCCGCCAGGGCCACGCGCGTCCCCTCGCCACCGCTGACGGCGCCTAACGGGCGATCCAGCGCCAGCCCGCCCAGACCCACCTGCGCCAGC
>CAZVDJ010000103.1:0-10179 GCA_964626245.1 uncultured Gemmatimonadaceae bacterium | reverse complement strand
GCTTCATGTTGCCGGTGCCCGAGGCCTCGGTGCCGGCGGTGGAGATCTGCTCCGACAGGTCGCACGCCGGGATGATGATCTCGGCGTTCGACACGTTGTAGTTGGGGATGAAGGCAACCTTGAGCAGGCCGCCGACCGCCGGATCGTGGTTCACCACGTCGGCCACGCCGTGAATCAGCCGGATGACGAGCTTGGCGAAGGCATACCCCGGCGCCGCCTTGCCGCTGAAGATCACGGTGCGCGGCACCATTCCCGCCACGCGACCTTCACGGATGCGGTTGTAGCGCGTGATGACGTGCAGCACGTTCAGCAGCTGGCGCTTGTACTCATGGATGCGCTTGACCTGGATGTCGAAGAGCGACTCGGGGTGCACCTCCAGTCCGATCCGATCGCGAATCAGCGCCTGCAGTCGCCGCTTGTTGGCCGCCTTGGCCGCCATGAATCGCGCACGAAACGCTCCATCCTCGGCCAGCGGCACGAGCCGCTCGAGCTGGCGCAGGTCGGTCACCCAGCCCTCGCCGATGTGCTCCGTGATGAGCGCCGAGAGCCCGGGATTGGCGTGGTGCAGCCACCGGCGCGGCGTGATGCCGTTGGTGACGTTGACGAAGGCCTCGGGACGCAGGCCCGCGAAGTCGGCGAAGACGCTCGACCGCATCAGGTCGGTGTGCAGCTGCGACACGCCGTTCACGTGGTGGCTGCCGACGATGGCCAGGTTGGCCATGCGGATCCGTCGCCCTCCATCCTCATCGACGATGGACATGCGCCGCACCCGCTCCGGTTCGTTCGGGTAACGCTGGCGCACGTCGTCCAGGAACCGCTGGTTGATCTCGTAGATGATCTCGAGGTGACGCGGAAGCACGCGTTCCACGAGCGACGCCGGCCACGTCTCCAGCGCCTCGGGCATGAGGGTGTGGTTGGTGTAGGCAAAGGTGCGCCGCGTGATCTCCCACGCCCGGTCCCACTCCATCCCCTGCTCGTCCACGAGCAGGCGCATCAACTCGGGAATGCCGATGGTCGGGTGCGTATCGTTGAGCTGGATGGCGACGCGATCCGGAAAGGCGTCGAACGGCTCTCGTCCCGCAAGGAAGCGCTGGACGATGTCCTGCAGCGACGCGGAGACGAAGAAGTACTGCTGCTTGAGCCGCAGCTCGCGCCCCACGGGCGTCGAGTCGTCGGGGTAGAGCACCTTGGACAGGTTCTCCGATTCCGTCTTCTGCTCCACCGCCCTGATGTAGTTCCCCTCGTTGAACTGCTGCAGGTTGAAGTCGCGCGTCGCCTTGGCCGACCAGAGGCGCAGGTTGTTCACCGTCTCGTTCCGGTAACCCGGCACCGGCGTGTCACAGGCCATGGCAAAGACGGTGTCGGCGTCGAGCCACTGCACCTGGTGCTTCCCCTCTTCATCGGTCGCGTGCACGGTGCGGCCGCCAAAGCGCACCGGGTACAACACCTCCGGCCGAGGCAACTCCCACGGATTGCCGAACCGGAGCCACGTGTCGGGGTGCTCGACCTGCGCCCCGCCCTCGATGGTTTGGTAGAAGAGGCCGTACTCGTAGCGGATGCCGTACCCCACGCCCGGCAGCGACAAGGCCGCCATGGAGTCCAGGATGCACGCCGCCAGTCTTCCCAAGCCTCCGTTGCCAAGCGCGGCGTCTTGCTCGATTGCCCCGATGTCGTCGAGCGCCACATCGAGGTCGGAGAGCGCGGCCAGCACGTCAGCTTCGAGCCCCAGGTTGAGGAGGCTGTTCGACAGGAGCCGGCCGGTGAGGAACTCGGCGGACAGGTAGTAGACGTGCTTGCCCGGACGGTGCTCGGCGGCGTGCATGGCCTCCATCCAGCGCGGCATCATGCGGTCGCGCACCGCGAGTGCGGTGGCCTGGAACCAGTCGCGCGGCGTCGCGGTGCCGCGATCCTTGCCGAGCGAGTAGAGGAGCCGGTCCGCGATTGCGTCGCGCAGGGGGCGCACGTCGGCAACGGTCGCGACCGCATCGGGGGCGCGTTGCGGAACGGGGGACGGCAGTTGTGTGCTCATGACACCAGCCTCGCGCCGACAAACGTGTGCCGCCTCGACCCTGGGACGAATGCCCCATCAACGGAGTATCGTCCGGCACCGGGATTTCAGCAGCCGCCGGGACGGTCACACGGCCCCATGCTCATCCCGGCGGCCCGCCGGGAGGCGCTTCCTCCTCCACCAATTCACCGTAGTCCACCAGCAGCTCCTCGCCCTCGGCGATGTCGCGCATCGCCTCGAACCACCTGCCCTCGTCGATCGAGGTGACGTTAGGCGTGTCGGAATGATTCAGGAAGTGGACGAGGTCCAGCTTCTTGAATCCACCTCCGGGAAGGAAGTACGACTCCGCATCATACAGGCAGTAGGTCTCGACCAGGCGCCGGGCATGCGCGGGGAGCTCGTCGATGGTGGCGCGCGGCACGGCGACGTAGTCGTCGGCTGCCGTTGGCGGCGAGAGGATGTCGCGACACCCCTTGGGGATGTCGCGCACGGCGAAGACGCCAATCCCCTCGATGGGGGACGGGCGCAGCATCACGTAGCTCTGGTGGCGCAGTTCGTGGAGGAGCTGTTCGGGGGTCATGCCGGTCGGCCTGGCAACTCGGGACGCGGTGAATCGTGGCGCCGGCACCAGCTGCCAGCGACCGGAATGGAGTGTGGTGGTACGGCCCGCGCCACCCCCAAGGGGCTTCGTCGTCGGCGAGCGATCGGCCCGCCCCAGCGTGGTCCGGATCGACCCCGGGGCGTTCCGTGCCGCGCGTTCTTCCGCCACTTTCTGCCGCTGCCTCCGCCATCGAGGACTTCATGCGTGTCTCCGTCGCCGCCGCCCTGCTCCTTCCGCTCAGCCTCCTGGCCCAGTCCGCGCCGGTGGGGACGAAGGGGTTCTATCGCTTCCCCGCCCTGAGCGGGCAGACCGTCGTCTTTGCCGCCGAGGGCGACCTGTGGTCGGTCCCCCTGCGAGGCGGGCTCGCGCATCGCCTCACGAGTCACGCCGCCGAGGAGACCGACCCGACCGTCTCCCCCGACGGCAGGACGCTGGCCTTCACCGCGCGCTACGAAGGGCCGGCCGCGCTCTACACCATGCCGCTGTCCGGTGGCGCCCCCACGCGCTGGACCTTTGACGGAGACGCCGCCATCGCGACGTCGTGGACGCCCGACGGGAGGCTCGTCTACCGCACCACGCAGTACACGGGGATCCCCAAGGCCGCGATGGTCCAACTCGACATTGCCACTGGCGCGCGCACGCTCGTCCCGCTGGCCGGTGCGTCGGAAGGGTCGTACGATGCCAGCGGGCGCACGGTGTACTTCGCCCGCCCCGGCTTTCACGGCAACGTCACCAAGCGTTACACCGGCGGCACGGCGCGACAGATCTGGAAGTACACGACCGGCGCGCCCGAAGCCGTACAGCTCACGGGGAAGGACTACAACGGCGAGAGCCACTCCCCGATGTGGTTCAATGGCCGGGTCTACTTCGTCACCGACCGCGACGGCCAGATGAACCTCTGGTCGATGAAGGATGACGGGAGCGACCGGCGGCAGGTGACGCGCCACGAAGGGTGGGACGTGCGCGACCCCTCGCTGGGCGACGGCCACATCGTGTACCAGCTCAAGGCCGACCTCTGGGACCTGGACCTCGCGAGCGGGCAGTCACGGATGATCGACATTTCGCTCGCGTCGGACCTGGACCAGCTGCGCGACAACTGGGTGAAGGACCCGATGTCGTTCCTCTCCGCGGCGCACCTCTCGCCCGAGGGCGACCGTGTGGTGCTCACGTCGCGCGGGCGCGTCTTCGTCGCCCCGGTCAAGGGCGGGCGCTTCGTGCGCGCCACGCGCAAGGACAGCGTGCGCTATCGCGACGCCGTCTTTGCAGCCGACGGCAAGTCGATCCTCTCGCTGAGCGACGAGACCGGCGAACTCGAGTGGGTGCGCCTCCCGGTCAACGGCATTGGCAATGAGCAGGCGCTCACCCGTCGCAGCCGCATCCTGCGCTTCCAGGGATACCCGTCGCCGGACGGGAAGTGGCTCGCCTGGGACGACAACAACCGCGACCTGTGGGTGATGAACGTTGCCAGCGGCGAGATGCGGAAGGTCTCCGAAAACCGCCAGGGCATCGGGATGATGGCCTGGTCGCCCGACGGGCGCTGGCTCGCGTACCAGATGTCGGCGCCGAATTCGTTCCAGCAGCTCAAGCTCTTCAGCGTCGAGTCGGGGCGCAGCGTCGCCCTCACCACCGATCGCACCAACTCCTTCGCCCCCGCGTGGGACCCCAAGGGGGAGTTCATCTACTTCCTGTCGGATCGCAACCTGCGCACGCTGGTCGGCGCGCCGTGGGGGAACCGCCGCCCCGAGCCGTACTTCGACAAGGAAATCGAGGTCTACCAGGTCGCGCTGCGCCCCGGGCTTCGCTCCCCCTTCCTTCCTGACGACGAACTCAAGCGCCCGTCGGCCGCAACGCCGTCCACGCCCGCTGCGGCACCGGGCGCGTCGCCCGCCGCGCGCGGCGACAGCGGTCTCAGGCCCGTCGTGATCGAACTGGAGGGGCTCCCGCTCCGCATCAGGCGCGTTCCCCTCCCGTCGGGGAACTACGGCGCCCTGTTCGCCAACGGCGAGGCGCTCTTCGTCACGTCGCGCGGCTCCGGCGCCGACGCCAAGACCGACCTCGTCGCCCTCAAGATCGGCAACGAGAAGCCCGAGGGGATCGTCGTGGTCGACGACATTCGCTCGGTGGAGCTCTCGGGGAACGGGAAGAAGCTCCTCGTGCGCAAGGGGAACGCGCTGCACGTCATCGACGCCAGGGCCGCCAAGGTCGCCACCCTCGCCGATGCGCGCCTGGACCTGGGCGGGTGGAGCTTCGACATCGACGTGCGCGACGACTTCCGCCAGTTGTTTGTCGATGCCTGGCGCCTGGAGCGCGACTGGTTCTACGACCCCAACCTGCACGGCGTCGACTACCAGGCCACCCTCGACAAGTACGCCCCGCTCGTGCAGCGCATCACTACCCGGGCCGAACTGAGTGACCTGATCGGGTGGGCGGTCGGCGAGCTCTCGGCGCTGCACACGTCGGTTGGAGGGGGCGCGCTGCGGCGCGGCGAGGACCAGGTGCAGGTCGCCTCGTTAGGGGCGCGCCTGTTCCGCGATCCGGCCAAGGGGGGCTACCGCATCGACTACATCTACCGCAACGACCCCGAGTACCCCGCCGAGCGGTCGCCGCTGGCTGACCCCGAGCTGGGGGTGAAGGCCGGCGACGTCATCACCGCCATCAACGGGCAGGGCACCCTCGAGGCACGCGACGTCGGCGAACTGCTGCGCAACCAGGTGGGCAAGCAGGTGCTGCTGTCGCTGGCAACGGCGGGGGGAAGCCGGGAGGTCGTCGTGGAGCCCATCGGCAACGAGCAGAACCTGCGCTACACCGACTGGGAGTACACGCGTCGCCTGGCGACCGAGCAGAAGGGCGACAACCGCATCGGGTACGTGCACCTGCGGGCGATGGGGGACGGCGACATCAACCAGTTCTACCGCGAGTTCACGCCGCTGGTGGACAAGCAGGGGCTCATCCTCGACATGCGCCACAACCGCGGCGGCAACATCGACTCGTGGGTGCTGGAAATGCTCATGCGCAAGCCGTGGATGTACTGGCAGGATCGCGTGGGCGAGCCGTACTGGAACATGCAGGGGGCCTTTCGCGGCCACATGGTCATGCTGGTGGACCAGGAGACGGCGTCGGACGGCGAGGCGGTGGCCGAGGGGTTCCGCCGGCTGGGGCTGGGCGTCGTGATCGGGACGCGCACGTGGGGCGGCGAGATCTGGCTGAGCGGCGCGAATACGCTGAGCGATGGCGGCATCGCGCGCGCCCCGATGAGCGGCGTGTACGGTCCCGAGGGAAAGTGGCTCATCGAGCAGGAGGGAGTGATTCCCGACCTCGTCGTGGACAACCTCCCGCACGCCACGTTCAACGGCGAGGACGCGCAGCTCGACGCCGCCATCGCCTACCTCAAGCGGAAGATTGCCGAAGACCCGCGCGCGGTACCCAAGCCACCGCCATATCCCAACAAGTCGCGGAAGATCGTGCCGTAGCGCTCACTCCTCGAACTGCGTCGTCGCGTTCGCAGCCGCTGCCCGAGGCCGTCCGTCACGATGCGGACGGCCTCGGTCGGGTCCCCGCGCCACCATCAGCATCGCGGCCAGCACGACCTGCCACACCTCGAAGGCGTACTGCGCCACGCGCTCGGTGGCGCCCAGCCAGGGCGTCGGCTGGTTGAGGTCGAGTGCGGAGGCGTACGAGAACGCCGCCACGGCGGACACCAGCATGAGCACCACCGTGACCACGGAATACGTCCGGAACCGCCCGGGAAAGGCGACGATCGCCAGGACGAGGGAGAGGAGCACGAAGGGGTTGGTCGCCAGGATCAGGTGCATCGTGTCGGTGAACGACCGCTCGGCGCCACGCATGTGCATGGGGAAGGCGTTCCAGATCAGCAAGCCGATGACCGCTGATCCGGCAAACATCGCCGCCAGCGCGCGAACCACTCGCCGCTCACCCGCCGCGCGCCACACGCCGAGTGAAAAGACGAGAAGGAGCACGCTGCAAAGGCTGAACAGTGCCACCGCCATCCGGCTGGTCGGGGCGCCAATCGCAAAGAGCTCGCTCACGGCCTGGCCGCGGAAGCTGTAGCCCGGGTACGACAGGCTCGCGGCAATGTCGGTGGCCACGTAGCCGGCGGCGGAGAGCATCCCGCAGGACAGCAGCACCCGATCGAACGCGGTCATGGTCACCTTTCGTTCTGCCCCGTTGAAAGGCTGATGCGGAATGGCACGATGGCCGCGCCTCGTCTCGCGCGCTAGGTTCGCGGCACCCGCCCCCCTCCCGGACCTCTCCATGCCACCCCGCCAGGCGAACGACGCCGCCCAGGCGCACTCCGCCGCCGTCGAGATGTTCCTCGCCGCCGCCCGCGCCATTCCCGACGCCGCCTGGGAACGCCCGATGGCGCGCGACAAGTGGTCGCCCGCCCAGGTCGCCGAGCACCTGCGCCTGACGTACGCCCTGGTGCAGAACCAGCTGTCGGGCGGCTCGGGCATTCGCATCCGCACACCGTGGCTCATGCGCACCCTCCTGCGCTGGCGCATGCTCCCGCGCATCCTGTCCAGCGGCACGCTCCCCGAGGGGGCGCGCGCGCCCCGCGAGATCCGGCCCGGCGATGGGCCGTTCCAGCGCGAACCGGTGCTCCAGGCGTTGCAGGTGGCGGCGCGCAACGTGGAGGAAACACTCGTGCGCCGCTGGGACGACCCGAATTGCCAGATGACGCACCACGTCTTCGGTCACCTGACGCCGCCCACCGCCATGCAGTTCGCCGCCGTGCACACCGGCCACCATGCCCGGCAACTGGAGCGCGCCGCAACCGCGTAGGCTCGGCGCGGCTGCCCCGGCCCCTGCCTTGCCCCACGGGTATGGCTTGGGGGGCGTGCGCGTCGCATCTTCGACAGGTCTGTCGCACGCCATCCCGTCGCCTCTCCTGCCCGCGCACTGCGGCCGCGTGTCGGTCCGGAGCCGCGCTTGCTCTCCATCGCCGTCCCCATGACGCAGCACCGTCCCATCGCCGTCGAGGCTCGCGTACGCGCGGCCGCCCTGGTCGCCGCACTGCCGCTGGTGTCGGGGTGCTTCACCTACCAGCCGGCCCAGCTCGGGGCGCTCCAGCCCACCACCGACGTGCGCATCGAGCTCACGGCCCCCGGCGTGGATCGCCTGCGCAATGGCCGGAATAACGAGGCTCGGCTGCTGCGCGATTTCACGCTCGACGGCAAGCTGGCCCAGGTGACGGGAGACTCGCTGGTGGTGAACATCCCGACTACCACGGTGCCCGACCCGGGGGCGCGCGCGATCACCTTCTTCCAGCCGGTGACGATTGCGCGCAGCGAGGTGCGTCACGCGGACATGCGCGTGCTCGATCGCAAGCGCACGACGATCACTTCCATCGTGCTCGGCGCCCTCCTGCTCGGCGCGGCCGCGTATGCCATCGACCGTGGCGGGGAGTCGAGCGGGACGACGCCGGTGCCGGGCGGGCCTAACGAGATCCGGCTGCCGGCACTGCTTCGGTTCGCCATTCCCTGACCCGCCGTCGTGACCGCGCTGGTCCGCGCGGCACTAGCCGGGACTGGCTCCACAAGCAGGACGCGCGAGGATTGGCTCCACAAGCGGGACACGGAGGTTCACGGAGCGCACGCGGAGGTACGCGGAGAGTACATAGCCGCTGTGGACTTGCTCCGTGAAGCTCCGTGTGACCTCCGCGTTGCTCCGTGTCCAGCGCTTGAACCCAACCGCCCGGACACCCGCCCTTCCGGCCTACGAGACGACGTTCGGCTTGGGCTTCACTTCATCCGTTGACGGCTTGAGCTCGGGGAGCCCTGCCGCGCGCAGGATGGCGTTGAGCCGGCCCAATCGGCTGTTCATCCCCTTGTCGATCGCTTGCACCTGCTCGTCCAGCGCCGCCGAGAGGGTGGCGAAGGCCTCGCGCGCCTGGCGGGTGGGCCGGTACTCGCCGCTCCCCACCGTCTGGGCCAGCGCGGCAATCTGGTTGTTGAGCTTGATGGGGTAGTTGAGCGGGTCCTGCGAGCTCTGGTTCCTGACCTGGTACACCTCCTGCTCGCCGGCCGACATGTCGGTCATCATCGAGTCCGCGAGCAGCTTGAACTCGCGGGACGCCGCGCCCGTGAGCTTGGGGGCGCGGTCGCCCACCTGCCAGCGCATGTTGCGCACCAGGCGCACGGCGTTGTTGGCCTCGCTGGTCTTGTCGCGAATGGCGATGAGGAGGTCGAACTGCGCCTTGAGGTCGGCGTCGGTGGCGTCCGAGCGCGGGTCCTTGGTGAGGCGGAACGACTCGCCCAGCGTCTCACCCGCCAGCCGCAACCGCACGCCGTACGTCCCCGGCGGCGCCACCGGGCCGGTGGTGCCGGCGGCCCAGAGGATCATCCCGTCAAAGCGCACGGCGTCGGGGTAGCGCATGTTCCAGGCGAAGGTGTTCATCCCCGCCTTGTTGGGGACGCGCGCCGGGCGCTGCGGCCGCGTGAAGAACTCCTCCAGGTCGACCATCTGCATCAGCGCCGACGGGTCGGCAAAGCGCGCGGTCGCCACCTTGGTCGCCGAGTCCCGCGCCAGCCCCGCCTTGGTGACCATCGAGTCGATCGCCGCTGCCTTCATCGACTCCAGCCGCAACGAGTCGGCTGCCGTCTCGGGATCCTGGTCCGAGGTGAACGACGCGATCGCCTTCCCGGCAGCGTCCAGGAACTCCAGCGTCACCTGCTGGTTGGGCTCCTTGAGCCAGTACTGGACCAGCGCCCCGCCCGGCGGGTTGGTGCCGACGCCGCCGCCACCGCCAAAGAGCGCCATGAGCTGCGCGAAGAAGCCACCCGCGAAGTCGGTGCGGTTGGCATCGTCGGGCTTGAAGAGGTGCACGCGCTTGTTGGGGATATCGGCCGCCAGCTGCCGCAACGCGGTGATGTCATCCAGCACCCAGAATGAGCGCCCGTGCGTGGCCGCCACCACGTCGTTCTCCTTGATGCGCAGGTCGTGCACCGGGACGAGCGGCAGGTTGCGGCGCAGCGACGCCCAGTTCATCCCGTCGTCGAACGACACGTACACGCCGCGCTCCGTCCCGGCAAAGAGGAGCCCGCGCCGCACCGGGTCCTCGCGCACCACGCGCAGGAAGTGCTCGGGGTCGATCCCCTTCACGATCTTCGTCCACGTCTTGCCGTAGTCGCTGGTCTTGTAGAGGATGGGTGACTTGTCACCCAGCTGATAGCGGTTGGCGGCCACGTAGGCGGTGCCGGCGTCGAACTGCCCGGGTTCGACGATGCTGATGCGCGTGAAGTCGCCGATGTCCTTCGGCGTCACGTTCTCCCAGCTCGCCCCGTTGTTGCGCGACAGCCAGACCAGGCCGTCGTCGGTGCCGACCCAGAGCACCCCCTGCCTGACGGGCGACTCCTCGAAGGCGAAGATCAGGGCATAGGTCTCCACCCCCGTCTGGTCACGGGTGATCGGGCCGCCCGAGGCCTCCATCGTCATGGGGTCCCGGCGCGCCAGCTCCGGCGACACCGCGGTCCAGCTCTCCCCCTCGTCGGTGGAGCGGAAGAGGCGCGACCCCGCCGCGTACAGCACGTTGGGGTTGTGGCGCGAGAAGACG
>CAZVDJ010000102.1:0-10212 GCA_964626245.1 uncultured Gemmatimonadaceae bacterium | reverse complement strand
ACACCGACCGCCTCGTCTTCCGCCAGGACCAGCTGGGCGAGCTGCCGTCGGGCTTCGTGCACGCCTTCGTCATCCCCGCCGAGGGAGGGACGCCGCGGCAGGTGACCGGCGGCGACTTCCAGCATGGCGGGCAGCTGTTCGGCGGCGGATCGGTGGCGTGGAGCGCCGACGGGCGCGAGTTGCTCCTGGCGGCTCGCCGCGGCGACCGGCCCGAGTGGAACTCCCGCGAGTCCGACCTCTTCGCCTTCACCGTCGCCACCGGCGCCGCGCGCCGTCTCACCGACCGCTTCGGTCCGGACCAGTCGCCGGCGGCCTCGCCAGACGGCCGGCTGATCGCGTGGGTCGGCTACGACGACCGCAAGCAGGGCTACCAGAACACGCTCCTCTACCTCATGAATGCTGACGGTTCGGGAAAGCGGGCCGTGTCCACGGCCATGGACCGGAGCGTGTCGGGCCCGGTGTGGAGCGGCGACTCGCGCGCCGTCTACGTCGCCTTCGACGACTCCGGCAACACCAAGGTGGCCCGCGTCGCCCTCGACGGGTCATGGCGCGTCGTTGCCCGCAACCTGGGCAGCGGGACCTCGGCGTACGGCGGCGGCTCGTTTTCCGTTGCACGTGACGGGAGCATCGCCTTCACCCTCTCCACGCCGTCCATCCCCTCGGAGGTCGCGCTCGTCGCCGCGACGGGCGCGACCGGGGCGGGCGGGGCGACGGGGACGACCGGGGCGGGCGGGGCCCCGGCCGCGCGCCTCCTCACGGCGCTCAACGCCGACGCCCTCGCCGGCAAGACGTTAGGCGCGGTGGAGGAGATCTGGTACGAGTCGTCGAAGGACAAGCGGAAGATCCACGGCTGGATCATCAAGCCCCCCGGCTTCGACCCTCGCCGGAAGTACCCGCTGATCCTCGAGATCCACGGCGGGCCATTCGCCAACTACGGCGACCGCTTCGACGAGGAGAAGCAGATCATGGCTGCCCACGGCTTCGTGGTCCTCTACACCAACCCGCGCGGGAGCACGAGCTATGGCGAGGAGTTCGGGAACCTCATCCACCACGCATACCCGGGCGATGACTTCTTCGACCTCGATGCCGGCGTGGACGCGGTGATCGCCAAGGGCTACGTCGACGAACAGAACCTCTTCGTCACCGGCGGGAGCGGCGGCGGCGTGCTGACCGCGTGGATGATCGGGCGCACGAACCGCTTCCGGGCCGCCCTCGCCTTCTACCCGGTCATCAACTGGGAGAGCTTTGCCCTCACCGCCGACATGGCACCATCCGCTGTCAACAATTGGTTTCCGGGGTTGCCATGGGACCATCCGGAGAACTATGACCGGCGCTCGCTCCTGAGCGTCGTGAAGAACGTCCGGACCCCCACGCTGATCATGACCGGCGAGGAGGACTTCCGCACGCCGATGTCGGAGAGCGAGCAGTACTACAAGGCGCTCAAGATGCTGGGGGTGGAGTCGGTGCTGGTCCGCGTCCCTGGGGAGCCACACGGCATCCGGCGTTACCCCAGCCACGAGGCCGCGAAGCTCACGACGCTCGCGGGGTGGTTCGAGAAGCACAAGGCGGCGGTGCAATAGGGGCAGAAGACGAGAAGACGAGAAGACGGGGGCTTCGGGCCCTCGTCTTCTTGCGTTTCGGGGAGTCGGGACGGGAGGACGCGGGGGCGGGGGTGATGGCGGGAAGCGCGACCAACTGCATCCCTCCCAACGAGTTGCGCGCCGTCCCCGCGGAGTACCTCCCATCTCCCGTCCGGCCGGTCATCTCCTTCTTGCGTTTTCGGGTTTTCTTCGGTATCTGTCATCGCCCCGGGGTCATTCCCCCACGGCACAGGTGGCACGATGCAGGCACAGCACACGCAGCACGGGCAGCAGGCGCACCAGGCGCAGCAGGCGCTCCCCCTCCCCGACTTCCGCTCTCCCCCGCCCCGGCACCCGGTGGTGGGCACCCAGAAGGACATCCGCTATTACGGCACCACCGCCACCGGGGTACTCAACAGCCCCGAGAGCACGGGGATGCCCTTCTGGTCCATCAACCCCTACATCGGCTGTGCCTTTGGCTGCGCGTACTGCTACGCGCGCTACGCGCACCGCTTCGTGATGGAGCGGGCGGTGGCCGGGACGGGAGACGGGAGACGGGAGGCAGGGATGGTCGTGGGTGAAGGAGCCGGGGCCCTCCTGGGCTCCGGGAGCGAAGGCACCATCCTGCGCCACGGCGCCGTGGCGCTCCCCTCCCTCGTACCATCTTCGTCCACCACATCACCCGCGCCGCCCGCGTTCCCCGACGAGGACCTCGAGGAGCTCCCGCCGTGGCTCGCCTTCGAGCGGCGAATCTTCGTCAAGCGCAACGCCGCCCAGGTGCTGCGCCGCACGCTGCAGGGGCACCGAAAATCGTTAGGCGCGGTGCACCACGCCGAGCCGATCGTCCTCGGGACCGCCACCGACCCGTACCAACCCGCCGAGCGCCACTTCCGCATCACCCGCCAGCTGCTCGAAGTCCTGGCCGAGGTGCGGCGGCTGCGCCTGGTGATCATCACCAAGAGCCCGCTCATCACCCGCGACCTCGACCTGCTGTCGCGCATTGCCCAGCGCTCGCGCCTCACCATCCACCTCTCCCTCATCACCCTCGACCGCGACCTCGCCCGCCGCATCGAGCCGCGCGCCCCCACCCCCGAGGCACGCCTGCGCGCCCTGCGCCGCCTGCACGAGGCGGGGATCGACGTCGGGATCAACATCATGCCCGTCCTCCCCGGCATCACCGACCGCCCCGACACCCTGGAGGCACTCGTCAGGCAGGTGGCCGCCGACGGCGCCTCGCACATCAACGCCTGCGCCTTGCGCCTGCGCATCACCTCCCGCCGCCGCTACCTCCCGTGGCTCGACGAGGAGTTCCCCGACCTCGCCCCGCGCTACCGCAAGGCGTACGGCCCCCACTTCCAGATCACCGACCGCTATCGCGACGGGCTGCGCCAGTTCCTCAAGCGCGCCTGCCGCAAGGCGGGCATCCGCTACGGCTCCCCCGAGGAACGCGCCTTCGAGTCGCCAGCGGACCCCACGCCGCCACGAACAGCGCGGGCGCCGGAAGGAGACCCCGGAGCGGAAGACCCGCAGGCAGACAGCACGGCGCCGGAGGGCGCGGTGCCGGAGGGCGCGGTGCCGGAGGGCGCGGTGCCGGAGGGCGCGGTGCCATCGGTCGCCTCGTGGACCACCGGGCGCTACACGCCATCCGGCCCCGCACGCGCCGGTGCGGCGTGGGACGGGGCCGCGATCACCGCCAGCCGCACGCGTGCCCTCCCGGTCCTGGCGCCCGTCCCGCCATCGCCCGCTCCCCCGGCACACGTCACCGGAACTGCCGATGCCCGCGATGTCCCCCGCTGGATCGGCGACATCCACGACATCGCGGCCACTGCCAGCGCGGCCTCCCTCACCACCCAGATCGACCTGGGGCTCTGACGCGCAGGTTGCTGTTGATCGTTTGCCACCATGCGGCGGCCCCCCCACCGCCATCAGGCCATCCCACTGCACCGCCACCGCGCGAGGAGCGTCGCCCACATGACTCCCTCACTCATCCCCCCGCCCGCCCCGTCGCCTGCGGCACCGGTTGCCCGCACGGTGATCCGGCCCGTCGCGCGTGCTGACGCCGACGCCTGGTGCGCGCTGCGCACCGCCCTCTGGCCCGACGGATCGGCCGACGAGCACGCACTGGAGATCGAGCGCTTCTTCTGGTCGTCCGACGATCCGGCCGCCTGCCTCGTCGCTGAATGTGCCGGCCAGGTGATCGGCTTTGCGGAGTTGGCCATTCGCAGCCATGCCGACGGCTGCGTGACGGATCGCATCGGATACCTCGAGGGATGGTACGTGTCCTCGGCCTGGCGGCGCCGCGGGATCGGCCGGGCGCTGGTGGCGGCCGGCGAAGCCTGGGCCCGCGACAAAGGGTGCCGCGAGTTTGCCTCCGATGCCGCCCTCGACAACCGCATGGGCCAGGTGGCCCACCGCGCCCTGGGCTTCGCGGAAGTTGGACGCACCGTCAGCTACTGCAAGCCACTGCTGGCCACCCCCTGACTGCCTCCCGTCTTCTCGTCTTCTCGTCTTGTCGTCTTCTGCCCTCATGTCGCTCGCCGCCCTCCGCCAGCGCCTGGCCAACGTCATCACCCCGCCTCCCGTGGCCGGTGGGGGGGGTGCGCACGGGGATCGCCGCCCTCGACGCCGCCCTCTCCGACGGTGGGCTGCCGTGCGGGCGGCTCACCGAGATCGTGGGCGCGCGGGGGAGCGGGAAGACGACGCTGGTGCGGACGATCGTGGCCCAGGCGCTCGCCGACAAACGATGGGTAGCCTATATCGACGCCGGGCGTACCCTCGCCCCGGCCGACTGGGCCCCCCTGGCCGAGACCGACCGTCTGTGGATCGTGCGCCCGCCGCCATCCCCGCCAGCGTCGTCACCGCTCGCGTCGTCACCGCTCGCGGCGGCATCCTCCGCGACGGCATCCTCCGTGGCGCCATCGTCGGCGGTGGCGGCCTTGCCATCGCCGCCACCGCCAGGCGCAACGCACCGGGAGGCTCGCGCCACGGCCGCGCCATTCGCACCAGCCCGGCCGGCGCCGGGCGCGCGGCACACGACCGGGCGCAACAGCGACGAATCGCTCCCCGTCGCCCATGGCCCGTGGTGCGCCGACGTCCTCCTGCGCAGCGGGACCTTCGGGTTGGTCGTGCTCGACGGGGCGGGAGCGCTCGCCCGCGGTGTCGCGGTGCGCCTCACGCGCCTGGCCCGCGAGAGTCACGCCGCCTTCGTGGTGCTGCGCGACATCGGGGACGATGGCGATGGGCGCGGACGCTCTGGCGAGTTGGTCGGCGGGGCCGTGCGCCTGCGCGTGCGCCGCCGCCCCCGCGGACGCTACGGGGGAACGGGTGCGGTGGGAATGATGAGCGGGGCGGCAGGTGCAACAGCGCCTGGCATGACAGGTGGGAGCACAGGTGGGAGAGCAGGTGGGGCGGCGAGTGGGGCGGCGAGTGGGGTGGCGAGTGGGGCGGCGAGTGGGGTGGCGAGTGGGGTGGCGAGTGGGGTGGCGAGTGGGAGTGCGGGCGAGGTGGAGCGGCACGAACCGGCACGATCGCCGGGACGCACGTCGGTCGTGCTGGAGGTGTCAGTGGAGAAAGGCGGAACGCATCACGTCGTGGAGGTCGGCTGTGCAATCGAAGTGGCGCGTCGCTTGTGTGCGCATCCCCAGGTTCCCGATCGGCGCGGTGTGGCTGCGCGCAATCGCCGAGGGGAGCGGGTGGCTCCTGACGCCCCCGGGGTCCGCCGAACAACTGCTGCTCCCGATGGGGCTGGAGGATGTGATGGTGCCGCGGGGAATTCCCGGCCGCCATCCGCATCCCGCACTTCCCCCACGTCCCCCGCTTCCCCCATCCGCTCCGATCCCGCCACTCCCGCCCCATCTGCCACTCACCCCGCCATCTCCGCACACCACCCCTCCACCATCCCGCCCGCCAGTGGCGCCACCCTCGCACACAAACGCCGGTGTGCCGAGCCCGCCATCCGCCGCGACGAATTCCTCCTCCGTCCTTGATCGCCCGCATCATCCTCTTCCCCCTCCCGTCTCCCATGTCCCGTCTCCTGTCCCCGATCATTGGGACGACCTCCCCATTGTCCTGCTCGACGGCCAGCGTGTGCGCGCCGCGACCGCAGCCGCGGGGCGCGCGCGCATCCGCGCGGGGATGACGATCAGCGAGGCGCGCTCACGCTGCGCCGACGTGCGGGTGGCGCACTGGGATGAGGAGACCATCGCCCAGGCCATCACGCGGGCCACCGCCGCCTTTGTACAGGCGAGCCCGCAGGTGACGCCGGCGGCGGGCAGCCCCGGAACCTGGTGGATCGGGGCCAGCGGGCTCGAGGCGTTAGGCGGTGAGGGGGCGCTGGCCCGCCGTCTCCTGGCGCTCGCCCGGCGCTGGCACCCGCAGGCGCGGGTCGGGATCGCCGACTCGTGCGTGGCCGCGCGTGCTGCCACCTGGGCCACCTCGCCCTCCCCTCCATCGTCCACCGCGCGCAGCCGTGCGCGAACGCACACGCGCCACGCCAGCAGCAACGCCAGCAGCAATGCCCAACGCCACGCTGCCGGTGGCCTCGGCCATGCCCCGCCTGATGCGGCGCCGCACGCAGCGGGGATCGTCATCGTCCCGCCCGGGGGGTGCGCTGCCTACCTCGCCCCTGCGCCGCTGGGATTGGTCCCGATGGACGAGGCGATGCGTGAAACGCTGCAGGCGCTGGGGCTGCGCACGATCGGCGCCTTCGCCGCCCTGGATGGCGAGGACGTGGAGCGCCGCTGGGCGGAGGCCGGGCTCGCCGCCTGGCGCTTGGCCCGCGGCGAGGACCAGCGGCGTCCCGTCCTGGCCCGCCTCGACGCCCCGCGGGCCATCGTCACCGAGCTGTCCCCCAGCGTGCCGACGATGGAACCGGTCCTCTTCCTCGTGCGTGCAGCTCTCGATCGTTTGGTACAGGACCTCGTGCATGACGGGCGGGCGGCCGCGGTGGTGGCGATCACCCTGACCCTCGACGACGCCCGCGGCGCGCTCCCCGTCCCGGCACCGGCCCATACCATCACCCGCGAGGTGCGCCTTCCCCGGCCGCTGGCTCGCGTGGTCCCGCTGCTCGAGCGCTGCCGGGCGTTGCTCGAGTCGTGGCGGCTCGACGCCCCGGTGGCGGCGGTGGCGGTGGCCGTCACCGCCACCGCCCCGCTCCTCGGCGCCCAGGGTGAGCTGCTCGACCCAGCCTGGCGCGACCCTGCCGCTGCCGATGCCGCCTTTGCCCGCCTGCGGTCGGCGTTAGGCACGGACGCCGTGGTGCGCCCCGTGGTGCAGGACACCCACCGGCCGGAGCGCGCGGGAACGTGGGAGCGGGTCGAGGAACCGGGGGTTGACGGATGGCGGGGGCTGCGCGAGGGGGGAGATCACCGGGCATCGCCCGCCCCGCCACCGGCGGCCGGGCGAGCGGCCTCCCGCGCACCCGTCACGCAACGCGGCGACGGCCTGCCAGCCGCTGCAGCACCCGGCACGCATGCAGCGGCGTCCACGCCCCCCGCACCACCGACAGCGGGACCCCCATCGACCGCACCAGCGGCCTCGCCCCCACTCACCCTCGTGCGGGGATGGCCGTCAGGCGCAACACCTCCCGCCCCGGCGTACGCGGCGCACGCGGCGCACGCGGCGCACGCCATCCCGTCATCCTCCTGGCGCTCCCCCGCCCTGCGCCAGCTGGAGACGCCCGAGCGAGCAGAGGTGCGCACCGCTGACAGCGACGCCACCAGCCCGCCGCTCGCAATCCGCTGGCGCGAGCAGGTCATCGCGGTCGCCCATGCCGTAGGCCCCGAACGCCTGGCCGGCGATTGGTGGGGATCGACCTATGCCCGCGATTACTGGCGCTGCGAGGACGCTGCAGGCACCGGCCACCTGGTGCTCTTTCGCGATTGCACCATCTCCCCTCCCGCCTGGTACGTCCACGCCTGGTACGACTAGCCCCCTTCGCCCTCTCGTCTTCTCGTCTTCTCGTCCTCTCGTCCTCTGCCTTTCATCGAACTCCACTGTCACTCCGTCTTCTCGCTCCTCGACGGCGCTTCCGAACCCGAGGCGCTGGTGGCGCGGGCAGCGGCGTTAGGCATGCCGGCCCTTGCCCTCACCGACCACGACGACCTGGGCGGGGCGGTCCGCTTTGCCCAGGCGGCGCGCGACGCCGGCCTCGGCGGGATCCTCGGCTGCGAGCTCACCCTCGAGGTGGACGGGGCCCCCTCGCACCTGGTCCTCCTCGCCGAATCGCGCACCGGCTACGGCAACATCGCCTCGCTCATCACGCGCGGGCGCATGGACAACGTGCGGGGCGAGCCGCGCGTCTCGCTCGACACGCTCGCCGCCCACGCCGACGGCATCTTCGCCCTCACCGGGTGCCCGCGCGGATGGGTCCCGTCGCGCATCGCGGCCGGTGACCTGGATGGCGCCTGTGACGCGGCGGCGACGCTGCTCGACCTCTTTGAGGGGCGGGTGGCCATCGAGGTGTGGGACCATCACCTCCCCGAGGAGCGCGAGCTGGTGCGGCACCTCATCCCCCTGGCCAAGTCGTTAGGGATCCCGTGGGTCGTCACCAACGACGTGCACTACGCCCTCCCCACCGGGCGCATCGTGCACGACGTCCTGTCGGCACTGCGCCACGACTGCACGCTGGAGACGATGGGGACACGCCTCCGCCCGAATGGCGAGTGGTACCTCAAGGGACATGCGCAGCTGCAACGACGGTGGCGCGGCGACCCCGCCGGGCTCACGGCCACGATGGCCATCGCCGAGCGGTGTGCCTTCCGTCTCGAGGACCTGCGTCCCACGCTCCCCACCTTTCCCCTTCCGCCCGGGGTGAGCGCCGACGAATACCTCGCCCGGCTCGTGGAGCAGGGGGCGCGCGAACGCTGGGGCACGCGCAGCACCGACAAGCACCGCGCCCAGATCGCCCACGAGCTGTCGATGATCCGGCGCCTCGGGCTCGCCGGCTACTTCCTGATCGTCTGGGACATCGTCCGCTTTGCCCACCGTGAGGGGATCCTCTGCCAGGGACGCGGCTCCGCCGCCAACTCCGCCGTCTGTTACTGCCTGGGGATCACCGCCGTCGATCCCATCCGTCTCGAGCTCCTCTTCGAGCGTTTCCTGAGCGAGGAGCGGCAGGAGGCACCGGACATCGACATCGACTTCGCGCATCGCGATCGCGAGGCGGTGCTGCAGTACGTGTACGCGCGCTACGGGCGCGAGCACGCAGCGATGGTCTGCGAGCAGATCACCTATCGCGGCCGCTCCGCGGTGCGGGATGCTGCCCGTGTGTTGGGATTCTCGGTGCAGCAGGCCGATGTGCTGAGCGCCCTCAGCGACCGCTTCTCGGCCAGGGCCACCGCCGAAGCGTTGCGCGCGGGGACACAGCCCGCCGACATGCTGGCGCGCGAGTACGACCTGGACCTGCAGAGCGACCGCCCCGGAATCCCCGACGACCCGCGCAAGAAGCAGGAAGAATGGAGTGCCGAACAGCTCCTCGCCGAGCGCATGGGCCAGGGGATGGTGCGGGGAACGGAGGCCACGACGCGCATGCGGGAGGAGAAGGAGGCGCACAGGCGACGGGCGACGGGAGACGGGCGACGGGAGGTGCAGACGCGAGAGCATGCGGCAGCCGCGCGTGAGGCCGCGCGTGAGGCCGTGCGTGAGGCCGCGCGTGAGGCGGCGGCGCGGAGTGGACGACCGGAGCTGACCAAGCGGCGGAAGCATCAATGGGACGGCGGGGGGCGGATGCGGATCGGTGGGGAGGCGACCGCGAACGCGAACGGCGACGACGACGCCCCCGATGCCCCCGATGCCCCGCCCGCCCCTCCAGGCAGCCGCCGCCCGTCGAAGGGATACGAACCGTTCGGCAACGCCAACGCCCAGGTCACGCAGCAGCAGAACACGCGCAACCAGGCGCTGGTGACGCGATTGGAGGCCGAGGGAAGGTCGTTAGGCACGGCGGCCCGGAATGCCCCCACCCTCCCGTCGCCCGCCTCCCGTCTCCCGTCCCAGCTGGCCCCCACCATCCTGGCCCAGGCCAGCCTCGACCCCAACGACCGCCGGGTGCACGTCCTCCCCGACATCGTCGAGGGGCTGCACCAGGCGCCGCGGCACCGCTCCATCCACGTGGGCGGCTTCGTCCTCACCGCCGAGCCGCTGCGCACCGTGGTCCCGATCGAGCCGGCCTCGATGCCGAACCGGACCGTGATCCAGTGGGAGCGCGACGACCTGGATCCCGTGGGACTGGTCAAGATCGACTTGTTAGGCCTGGGCATGCTCACGGTCCTGCAGGACTGCCTCAAGTACATCCGTGCGGCGCGCGGGGTCACGCTCGACCTGGGGCAATTGGACATGACCGACCAGGCGGTGTACGACGACCTGTGCGCCGCTGACACCATCGGCGTCTTCCAGGTGGAGAGCCGGGCCCAGATGAACACCCTCCCGCGCCTCAAGCCGCGCTGCTTCTACGACCTGGTGGTGGAGGTCGCGCTCATCCGTCCGGGGCCGATCCAGGGCGAGATGGTGCACCCGTACCTGCGGCGACGCGCCGGCGAGGAAGCGGTGACGTACCCGCATCCCGCGGTCGAGCCGATCCTCAGGCGCACGTTAGGCGTCCCGCTCTTCCAGGAGCAGGGAATGCAGGTCGCCATCA
>CAZVDJ010000101.1:0-10217 GCA_964626245.1 uncultured Gemmatimonadaceae bacterium | reverse complement strand
GCGCGCGCGACGAGCCGCGCGTGGCGGTGCGCGCGCTGCGTGCAGCTGGCGGTGAAGTGCTGCGCGTGACGGTGGACGGCGAGGAAGTCGAGCGGGCGGCCACGCGACGGCTGGCGGGACGTGTGGAGCAGGCGGAGGGAGGGGCGGCCGTGGCGCGGGCCCGGGTGTCGCTCGAAGGCACCGTGCACGAGGCGCAGAGCGACGCCGATGGGGGCTACGAGCTTCGCGAACTGCTCCCGGCGCGATATCGCGTGGCCGCCCGCACGCCGATGCTCGACTCGATCGGGGGCGTGGCACCTGGCGGCGTGGTCGACCTCCGGAACGGCGACGTCACCGGCCACACCATCGCCGTCCCGTCGGCCGAAGTGGTGTATCGCGAGCTGTGCCGCGTGGTGAAGGACGACCGCAAGGGGGCGCTGTTGCGGGTCACGGTGCGCGATCCGCGCTCGGGAACGCCCATTCCCGGGGCTCGTGTGCAACTGCGATGGGGAGGTGTGGAGCACAACGATCGCGTGCTGGGACGGCAGCAGGAGCGCGTGCTGGAAACGGAGGAGAACGGGAGCGTGGCGTATTGCGGCGTGCCGCGCAACGTGCTGTTGCGCCTGCGGGCCTTCATGGGCGATGGCGCGTCGCCGGAGCAGCAGGTGACCATCTCGCCGCTTCGCCCCTTCCAGCTCGCCGAGTTGCGCGTGACGCCGCGTTAGGCGACGGGGCGTGCGCCATGCGCCGCGCTCTTCGCCGCGCTCTTCGCCGCGCCCCTCGCCGCGCGCCTCGCCGCGCCAGCCAACCTGCCGAAGCCTACCGCCGGTCGTGCGTGCCCACGGGCCTCACGCTCTCCGTGTACATCTCCGGCACGTACCACCACGCGTCGCCGAACTTGCGAGGCCGCGGCCAGATCTCGTCGAGCGAGTCGGCATCGTACAGCGTCCCGCCCTTCATCACGTAGCGGATGTTGGCCGTGTTGCGGATGTTGTCGAGTGGATTCGCGTTGAGCACCATCAGGTCGGCGAGCTTGCCCACCGTGATGGAGCCCAGGTCGTCGTCCATCCCCAGGAAGCGCGCGCCGTGCATCGAGGCGATCTCCAGCGCGGTCATGTTTCCCGCGGCCTTGGCCGCCATCCAGACGTCCCAGTGCGAGCCTAGTCCGGGCTGCTGCCCATGCGAGCCCACGGCGCTGTAGCCTCCGGCGGCAACGATGTCGGCGACCTGCTGCGAGACGATGTCCTTGGAGTAGTCGCTCTCGGGGCGCATGATGAAGCGGCGCGTGTGCGGGATGAGTTGTCGCCATGGCGTCCACTTCCCCTGCTTCGCGTCCTTCCACAGCGGGCTCTCCTGCCAGAACCACTCCTCGTTCCAGGCGCCGAAGCCGCTTACCAGCGGCGTGTGCGAATAGAAGTACTCCGCCTGCCCCACGAAGGTGGTGAAGTCGGCGTAGAGGGGCGACTGGACGGTGAGGTGCTCGCCCCCCGTGTGTCCGTCCATGATCATCCCCAGCTTGTAGTTCAGGTCGTCGCTCCCCTCGGCGGTGACGCGCAGCCCCGCCTCGCGCGCCGCGTCCACCACCCATTGCCGCTGGCGACGTGTGGGCTGCAGGTACTGCTTGAGCATCACCGCTCCCCAGGACTGCCGGCGGCGCACGTCGCGGAGGGCCAACTCGCGGCTGCCGATCTCGTTGGTCAGCCCGGCGTCGCCAGCGTAGAACGCCTCGGCGGTGCTGAAGACGCGCGGCCCCACCATCTCCCCCGCCTCGATCAACTCGGCGGTGGGAAAGGCGGCGTTCGAGGTGGGGGCGGGGTCGTGCGTGGTCGTGACGCCGTACGCGAGATAGATCGCCGACTCGAAGTTGTCGCGCGGCATCATCCCGGCATGCTCGCGGTGATGGTGCGCGTGCATGTCGATCCACCCGGGAATGATGGTCTTCCCCGACACGTTCACCACGCGGTCCACCCCGGCGGTGGAGCAGCGCCCCACGCAGGCCACGCGCCCTTGCCGCACCACGATGGTGCCGCTGGCGATGACGCGACGGTTGTCCAGCGTGACGATGCGCGCGCCGGTGAGCGCGATCGAGCCTGAGGGGAGGGCCCGCGGCGAGGTGAGCGCGACGCCGACGGTATCGGTGCGCCTGGCGGCAACGTCGTGGGCGAAGGCCCGGTTGCCGCTCGTGATGTCGAGCACGGTGGCCGAGCGCCAGCGAGGATAGAGGCCCCCCTCCGTGGTGAGGGCGGTGGCGGGAAGTGCGCCGCCACTCTTGGCCAGGGTGGGTGGCAGGTTGCCGGTGCCCTCGGACGGAAGGGGCGAGAGGTAGACGTTGCCGCCCTGCATGAAGGCGACCCAGCGGCCGTCAGGCGCAATGGC
This sequence comes from uncultured Gemmatimonadaceae bacterium, assembly GCA_964626245.1. GTDB lineage: Bacteria > Gemmatimonadota > Gemmatimonadetes > Gemmatimonadales > Gemmatimonadaceae > SCN-70-22. The sequence goes on along the minus strand of CAZVDJ010000101.1, from coordinate 7,862 downwards.
GGCGTCGTCGGCGTCGCGCACCGTGGCGTGCACGCGCCTGTCGCTGCCGTCCAACCGCACGGAGATGAGCTCGGCGCCGCGCACGGTGCCGGTGGCGGGCGCGGCCCAGTACAACCGACCGTCCGTTCCCACGGTAGGACGCAGCTCCACGCCGCGATTCCCCCGGCGGTTTGTCTGGGCAATGTCGGTTTCCTCACCGCCGCCCGCGGGCAGCCGCACGAGGTCGAACCAGGCGGTGCGCGTGCGCGACGAGGCGCGGGCCGACGCCCCCGACCCCCGGGCGACGACGAGTCCGCTGCCGTCCGGCGTCCAGGTGGGGTTCTGGTACTCGCCCCACTCGCGCGTGAGCCGCTCGGGTTCACCGCCGCCAGCCGCAACCCGCCAGAGGGCACCGCGATTCTGCGCGTCCACGGTGGCGAAGGCGATCGAGCGACCGTCGGGTGACCAGGCAGGCTGGAACTCGAACGGTTCGAACGTGGCAGTGGTGAGCCGGCGCGGCGTCCCCGAGGGGAGCGGCTGCACCCAGATGCGCCCCAACGCCTGGAAGGCGAGCGTGCGCCCGTCCGGCGACGTGGTGGCCCAGCGCATGAACTGCACGGCGAAGGGTCCGTCGCTCACCCGGCGCCTGGCCAGCGCGGCCTGGGAGATCGTGCGCTGCACCCGCGCGGTGAACGGGATGGTCGTCACGGCACCGCTGGTCACGTCCACACGGCGGATCTTCCCACCCTGGTGAATGACGATGCTCGCGCCATCGTTGGCCCAGCGGTACATGGGATAGCTCCCGTTGATCGGGATGCTCTCCTCGGACAGGTCCATCTCCACCGGGTCCATGAGCAGGCGCTCGGTGCCGAGGCGGAGGTCACGCAGCCAGAGCGCGCTGCGCGGGCCGAAGCGCTGCCCCTTGTACTCGAGCGTTCCTCCCGGAACCTTGCGCATGAAGGCGAGCCAGCGTCCGTCGGGACTGGGCTCCGCGGCGTAGGCGCCGCCACTGCTGTTGCGGTCCTGTTGGGCCAGCTCGCCTCCCGTGATGGGCCGTACCTCACCCGTCTTGAGGTCGTAGCGCGAGAGCTGCACGGCGCCCTTGAGCACGTCGTCCTGCCCCCAGAAGCCGGTGGGACGCGCCGTGTACAGGTCGTAGTAGAGGTAGCGACCATCGGCCGACATCGCGGTGCGAAACGGGAGTCGCCCCGTCTCGCCCTTCACCAGCGTGATTCCCGCCCCTCCGTCACGGTGGAACATCACCAGCGACCGCGGCTCGGCATCGGTGTCCTTCACCACGACGACGTACTGGTTGTCGGCCGTCCACTGCGGAAAGAGGTGACGGCTCCTGGCATCGACGGCGACCGCGCGCGGATTGGAGCCGTCGGCATCCATCATCCAGAGGTTCACGTCCCCGCCGGCGCGGTCGGAGGTAAAGGCAATGGACTTGCCGTCAGGTGAAATTCGCGGGTGGTAGTTCACCGCCATCCCGCTCCCCTGCGTCAGGTTCCGGGCGGTGCCACCCGCTGCGGGCATGCGGTAGATGTGGCCCAGCAGGTCGAAGACGACAAACTGGCCGTCGCGCGAGAGGTCGACGGACGTCCACGTTCCCTCGCTGGTGGTGAAGTCGATGGTGCGCGTGGTGCCGCGCGGCGCCGTGACATCCCACGTGCTGTCCGTCCTCGCCTGGGCCGACAGCACGGCGGGTGCGAGGGCGAGGGCACAGGCAGCGAGCGAGCGGAGGCGACGCGTCATGGCGAGGAAGTGATGGGTCATGGATCAGTTGCCGCCGCCCTCGTTGTAGCAGCTGAGCGAATCGGCCGGAAAGGGGACAAGCCGCCAGGTTGCAGGGTCGAGCCGGAACGCCCCGCGTATGGACTTGAGTTCCTCGCCTGTCGAGAGCGTCACGCGGGCGACGATCGTCCCATCGTTCTCGGTGGCGCCGGTGCGCATGCACGAGCCGACGTACTGCTCGCCCGGCCGCGGTGCCGGCACGGCGAGCGCGGCGCGAATGCGCCATTGCGCCCTGGGGCCGTCGTATCCCACCAGGGTGTCGGCCAGCAGCCACCAACCGTCGGCGAGTTGTGCCACGCGAAGGCCAACGTGCCGCTCCAGCGGATACAGACCCCACGAGCCCCAGAGGGCCGAGTCGGGGACCACGTCATCGAGCAGGCGATCCAGCAGGCGATTGCCGGCCGCGACGCCTCGTCCCTCGGCCGAGCCAGTCGGCGCGGAGAACGCAGATGGTGATGCGTGGAGCGAGTCGCCCTGAATCGATGCGTCGCGCGAGTCGGCGCTGCTGCACGCGATGGCGAGCAGCGGGAGTGCGGCGGCGAGCGCTGACAGGGAGGGCGGTCTCACGCGACGGTTCGAAGCAGGCGGAGGGGGATGGTCGGGTCCGGGGAGTCTCCGGTCGCCGTCGAGTCCCCGCAAGGGAGGCGGACCCGGCCTCGCTCGCTTTTGACAGCACCGGGCGGGGGGGCTAACGTCGACTCGCGCTCGGGCGGAGCGTGGCTCACTCGACCGGGGCGGTCGCACGTGCGGCACGGGCGGCACACGGCGACCGTCGACTTGGCACCATCACTCGCGCGCGGGAGGCGGCCATGCGGGTCATCACACGAACGATGCGACGCGGCCTCGTGGCCCTTGGCGCAACGATCGTCGTGGGGACCGCGGCTGGTGCGCCGGGGTTCACGCTGGCCACTCGCCTGGCCACGGCGGCCCAGCACGGCGCGGCGACGCCGCTCCCCGAGCGAATCGCCGATGCCGAATTCTGGCGCATGATCCGCGGCATGTCGGAGGCGGATGGCTACTTCCGCTCCGACAACCTGGTCTCGAACGAGCTCACCTTCCAGCACGTGATTCCCGAGCTCACGCGCTCGCCGGGAAAGGGAGGGGTGTACCTGGGGGTGGGGCCGGACCAGAACTTCACCTACATCGCGGCGCTGGAACCGCGCATCGCCTTCATCGTCGACATCCGTCGCGGCAACCAGCTGCAACACCTGCTCTACAAGGCGCTCATCGAGGGGGCGGCCGATCGTGGCGCCTTCCTGGAGCGGCTCTTCTCGCGCCCACGCCCGCCGGCGGCCACGCGCGATGCCTCGGTGGGGACGCTCATCGCCGCCTTCGACTCGGTGGAGGCCGACAGCGCGCTCCTGCACCGTACGCTGGCCGACGTGCGCTCGCGCCTGGTGGATGGCCACGGCTTCCCGTTAGGCGCCGAGGACCTGCTGGGGATCGAGTACGTGCTGCGGGCCTTCTACGACGCGGGACCGGCGCTCACCTACTCGTTCGGACGCGGGTTGGGCGGGCTTGGCGGCTATGCGGGCTACGGGTGGCGCGGGATGCCGTCGTACGGGCAGCTCATGATCCAGACCGATGCGCAGGGCGTGCAGCACGGCTACCTGGCCGACGAGCCGCACTTCCAGCGCCTCAAGGCGATGCAGCTGCGCAACCTCATCGTCCCGGTCATCGGCGACTTTGCGGGGCCGAAGGCGCTTCGCGCGGTGGGCGAATGGCTTCGGGAACACGAGGCGGCGGTCTCGCTCATCTACACCTCCAACGTGGAGCAGTATCTCTTCCAGGGAGACGACCTCTGGCGGCGCTACTACGAAAACGTGGCGACGCTCCCGCTGGACGAGCGCACGACGTGGCTGCGGGCGGTCTTCAACTACGGCGGGTACCGCGATCCCGGGATGGCGCGCGGCCCGCGCTCGGTGACGATGATGGCCGGCGTGCAGGCGCAGCTGGCGGCGGTCCGGGCCGGTCAGGTGCAATCGTATTGGGACGTGGTGCAGTTCTCGCGCGCCCCGCAGGAGGGGGTCGTCCGGTGAGCGCAACGCGCGCATGACCGACGTCAGTACCACGACTCTCCAGGAGGAACTCGGCGACCGCTACGCGCTGGAGCGCGAACTGGGGCGCGGCGGCATGGGAGTGGTGTACCTGGCGCGCGACCTCAAGCTCGACCGCCTGGTGGCGCTCAAGGTCCTTCCCTCGGAGTTTGCCGCCGACGCGTCGCTGCGCGAACGATTCCTGCGCGAGACGCGCACCGCCGCTTCGTTCTCGCACCCCAACATCGTCCCGGTGCACGCGGTGGAGGAGCGTGCGCACGTCATCGCCTATGCGATGGGGTACGTGGAGGGGGAGAGCCTGTCGCAGCGGGTGCGCCGCGCCGGCCCGCTCACCGTGCGCGAGATCGTGCGGTTGCTGCAGGACATCGGCTATGCGCTGGCCTACGCCCACGGGCGCGGCGTGGTGCACCGCGACATCAAGCCCGACAACATCATGCTCGAGCGCGCGACGGGTCGCGCGCTCCTCATGGACTTCGGCATCTCGCGCGTGATCGAGCGCACGCCGGCCGCCGGCGGGCTCACGCGCGTGGGCGAGGTGGTGGGGACGCCGGAGTACATGTCGCCTGAGCAGGCGTCTGGCGACCGGGTGGACGGACGCAGCGACCTGTACGCGTTGGGGCTGGTGGCCTGGTACGCCGCCATCGGGCGTGCGGCGGTGACCGGCGAGACGACGCAGAAGATCCTGGTGAAGCAGCTGACGGAACCGGTCCCTTCGGTGGAGGCGATGCGCCCCGAGCTCCCCGACCTCCTCTCGGCGGCGATCGACCGGTGCGTGGCCAAGGACCCGGACGAACGCTTTCCCACCGCCGAGTCGCTGGTGGAGGCGGTGGACAACTCGCAGCTGGCGGGGCCCGAGATTCCGTTGCCGGTGCGGATCTTCACGCAGGAAGTGGGGACGATGTCGCTCATCGTCTTCTTCATCGGGCTGATCGCGTGGTACACGGCGCGCACGCTGGGCTCACGGGTCTCGACGCTCGATGCCTTCCTGCCGGTGGTGATCCTCTTCTCCGTCGGCTTCACGCGGGTGCTGCAGACGCTGTCCGATGCGCGGCGGCTCATCGTGGCCGGGTTCACGCGCGACGACATCCTGAAGGGGATGCGCGACGTGGTGGACGAGCGCGAGCAGTTGCGCGCGGCGCTGCGGAGCGACGAGGCCACGCGCCGTCGGCGCAAGAAGACGCTGGCGATCGCCTTTGCACAGTTGGGTGGGGCGGCGCTCCTCATCTGGTTCGCGCTCGGCATGCGCGTGCAGGTGGGGCCGTCGCAGTACCAGGCGCCGCTGCGTGCCGTCATCATGGTCGCATCGGCGATGATGATGATCGGGGTGTCGGTAGTGCTCATTGCGCGCAGTCCCATGCGCATGCCGGCGGGGGAGCGGGTGTTCCGGCGCGTCTGGCTGGGGGCCGTGGGGCGGGGGTTCCTGGCGTTGGCGGGACGCGGCGTGAAGTTCGACGCGGGGCGTGGCGCGAACAGTGGGCATGCGTTGGCGCGGATGACGATTGCGCCGGTAGGGGGTGGGGCGAGGCATGCGAGCGCGAAGACTCCGGCCTCCACGACCCGCGAGCCTGCCTCCGAGAGTTCGTCAGGCAGCGAAGTCAGTCGAGCATCCACTTCGCCGAACGGGGCGGATGTCGCGTCGCGGGATGCGCTGGCCCGGCTCGAGCATCGCGTGGCGGCGCTGGAGGCCTGGCGCGACGGAGCGAAGTGACGCGTCCTCGCCGCTAGCCCGCCTTCCGCCCCACCACCTGCACCACCGCCGCCAACCCGGTGTGCTTGGGCCCCTCATGCACCAGGCGCTCCACGTCGTGCGCCACGAGGAACTCCAGCCCCGCCAGCTCATCCCGCAGCACATCGGCCGACATCAGCAGCTCCACGTCCTTCGGCCCCCCGGTGGCGTGCCCCAGCTGCGCCGGCGCGTACGCCTCGAGGAGGAACACCCCGCCAGGCGCAAGCGCGTGCACCACGCGCGCGTGCACGTCTCGCCGCAGCGCCGGCGGCACGTGCGCATACGTGGAGACGATCCCGCTCCAGCGCCCGTCCCCCATGTCGAAGGTGGCCAGGTCGCCCTCGACGAAGTGCACGGCCACGCCACGCTCGGCAGCCAGGATTCGCCCGCGCGCCAGCGCCACCGGTGACTGCTCCATCGCCGTCACCGCGTGCCCGCGCGCCGCGAGCCAGAGGGCGTTTCGCCCATACCCTTCGGCCAGGCAGAGCACCGGCCCCGGCGGGATGAGCCCCGCCTGCTCGGCGACGAAATCGTTGGGCCCGGTGCCGTAGGGAAGCTCCTCGGCGGCGTACCGCGCGTTCCACTCGCTCACGTCCATTCGTCTTCCTCGCGTCGTCCTGCATCCAGCGTCGCCACGTCCCGGGAGCCGCGGGCGCGGGACCCCGACGACTAATTGTCCGGTGCCAGCCGACTGCGCGACAGCCCCCCATCCCCTACGCTGGACACACGCGAATCACGCATCCGGGAGGCATCATGAGGTCCCTGAAGGTGGCGCTGGCGCTCGGGCTGGGGACATTCGCCAGCGTACTCTCCGCACAAGTCCCGCAAAAACTCCCGCCGTCGGTCACGGTCGACACCGTCAACGCGGTGACGGTCGAGAACCGGCGAACGGTCCCGGTCTGGGTCTTTCTCGAGTATGGCAAGTTCGACCGCCGGCTCGGCCTCGTCGAGCCCGGCAAGACGACCACGCTCCGGCTTCCGGGGTGGGCGTACCAGGGCGTCCAAAGCGCCCGCTTCTACGTGCGCCCCGAAGGCGAGGTGAGCGACTTCCAGACGCAGTTCTTCAACATCCCCAAGGCGGCGCAGCTCACGCTCACCGTCCCGTCCCGCGCCGACATGATCTCGCCCAAGGACACGATGATGCAGGTCATCGCGCCCGAGGAGCTGGACGAGGCGACGATCACGGTCGACAACCCGCGTGACGTGGCCGTGACGGTCTTTGCGCAGCAGGGGCCGTTCTACGTGCAGCTGGGACGCGTGCACGCCAAGGGGCGCGAGACGCTGCGCTTCCCCAAGTCGGTCCTCTCGCCCACGCGCCAGATCAACCTGGTGTTGCATCCCGATGGCGGCGTGGACCTGGCCACGGAGACGCGCACCGTGGTGCGCGGACAGCACCTGGGAGTGCGCGTTCCACCGAAGTAGCGGCGCGCCGAGTCGTGACGACGGGCGAGGAGATCGTGGGCCTACCCGGGCTTCACGATCTCCTGCACGCGCGTGGCGATTCGTTTCTCCAGGTCGCCGCGTGACGTGCACTGCGCGTAGTAGCTGCGCGACCCGGACGGGTCACGTCCCGATGCCGCGATCGCGACCATCAGCTGCTTGGGCTCGCCCGTCGCCGGCTCCACCCACGCCGACACGGCCAGGGTGACGCGATAGTAGTCGGCGTTGGGGCCCGAGAAGCCGCGGCCGCAGTCGATGTAGCGCGACAGTCGTTCGCCGCCCAGGCGGCGCGAGATGTCGGCATTGAGGTTGTTCAGCAGCCCGGCCTTTGGGTTTGCCGTCTGCACCGGGATCTTGAGTTCCTGGAAGACCGACAGGAGCGCGGCGTAGATCGAGTCGCGCGCGCCCGCGATGGGAAACTCGAGCGCCATCGTGTCCAGCATGATGGGAACGTCGATCCCGGGAAGCACGGCGCGCGCCTGCGGCGCCTGGGCGTGAAGCCCGGCGGCCATCGTCGTGAGTGCGACGAGCGCGCCCGCCAGCCCGCGTGGCATGAATCGCATGGGGGAGTCTCCTGCAGGATCGCTCAACGTTGCGGAATGCGCCCGGCGGTGTACGGGGCGCCGGCGCGCTCCACCTCCCGCTCCAGGGCCGGGATCTCCGTTTCCACCAGCTGCCGCAGCCTGGCCAGCTCCGCCGAGTACAGTTCGTTGGCGATGGCCAGCTGCTCCTCGTGCGTCCCGGTGGGCCTGCCTAACGTCCGCCCCTGCTCCCCGGCGATGCCATTCACCCGTTCCGCAATCGACGTGGGCTCCGGGTCGCCGCGGCTTCCCACCGCGCGGTCGCCGGACAGCGCCCGCGTGAGG
>CAZVDJ010000100.1:0-10229 GCA_964626245.1 uncultured Gemmatimonadaceae bacterium | reverse complement strand
CGTGGTAGGCGTAGGGGCGGTGTGAGAAGAAGGCGATCCCCCCAAGTCGGCGCTCCTTCACGCGGATGGGGACACGCATGGTCGAGCGGATGCGCGCCTGCGTGAGAAATCGCACCCAGGCTGCCCCCGGCCGCACGATCGTCTCGCCGCCATAGCTGGCGGGAATCGTCGCTCGCATCTCGTCGGGGCCCGCCGGCTGCAGGTCGTACGCCAGCAGGAAGTCCCAGTTGGCGCGAAGGGCTTCGTCCTGGTTGGAGTAGCGGTACTCCGGCAGCTCGAGCAGCCCGGCATCCGTCGCCGCCTGCACGCGCGCACTAGTCCCGTCGGGCGACACGAGCGCGAAGGCCAGGATGTCGTGCGGCACCACTTCCTTCACCGCGGTCGCGAGCTCGAGGAACGACTGTCGCACGTCGAGCGCACCGGCGATCGCGGGGAGAAGGGCGGCGAGCCGCAGGTGGCGGCGATGCCGGTCCTGCTCCACCTGCCAGAGTCGCTCGCGCTCCACCGCGAGTGCGAGTACCTCGAGGAGTGGCACGAGGCGCTCTGCGTGCTCGGCGCCAAAGGCACCCTGCGCCGTCGACGTGAGCAGGACGAGCCCCTCGGCGCCCGAGTCGGCCCGGAAGCGCGCGGCGACCAGCGAGCGGGTCCCCGCCTCCAACAGCTCGCGCTCCGCCGGTGCCGACGACCGCAGCTCGCTCGTGGCGTCGCGGATGACGAATGGTCGCGCCTCGTCCCAGAAGCGGGGCGACCAATCGGCACGCGCCCCTTCGCGCGGAGCCGTCGCATCCGCGCCGTCGGCGTCCGTTCCGTAGCTCCACGTCGCCCCGCCGTCGCCAAGCACCACCAGCCGGCCCTGTTCAAACGGGACCGAGGGACGCAGGGCCGAGGTGACCCGGTGGAACAGCTCCACGAAGTGGGGCACGGCGGCGGTTGGGGCTGAAGGGTCCGGAGCGGAGGCCAAGGTAGCCTCGTCGCCAGCCGCCGTCCAACCGGCGCGAGAGGCGCGAGACTCTGTCCGCCGTGTCCGTGACGACTTGTCCGCTTTTGAGCAGTTGTCCGTTCCCGGCCAGGCAGAGCCGCATTCGGCCCCGTCGCGCCAGTCGCTCGCAACGTCTGCATTCCCAGCGCTTTACGCCGTGTCGCCCACGACGGAGTGAGCGTGGTCCGCGTGGTGCCTTTAGAGGGGTCGCGATGCACAAGACCGTCGAACTCCTGCTCGGCCGCCTGGCCACCGACCCGCGATTCCGCCTGCGCTTCCGCAGGGACCCGGCGGGGCTGCTGCATGACCTGGCCGCGCAGGGGCTCGAGCTCACGACTGTCGAGATCGACGCGCTGGCGTCGCTCGACCCGGAAGCGATCGACGCGTTCGCGGGCACGCTCGACCGCCGGCTTCGGCGGGCGACCACCCCCAATCACGGAGAAGAGAACCAATGAACGCTTTTCAGCACTTACGCCCCCGCACGGCCGGCATTGCCGCCCTGCTCGTCACGCTTGTCGCGCCCTGCGCCGGCGCGCAGTGGCGCCTCACGCCCTACATCTGGACCACCGGCGTGAACGCCGACGTCGCACTGAACGGCGCGACGGTGATGGATGCGCACATTCCCTTCAGCGACCTGGTGAAGGACGTGGACCAGGCGGCGATGCTCCGCCTGGAGGCGCAGCGCGGCCGGCTGGGCGCACTCGTCGACCTCTTCTACGTGGGGATGTCGAAGAAGGGGAGCGCGGTCACGCTGCCTAACGGCTCGCCGGCCACGCTGGATGCCGAACTCGACCTCACGGTCCTCGACGCAACCGCCAGCTACTCGCGGCGCCCCGGCGGCTTTGGCCTGGCCATCGTGGCGGGAACACGTGTCGTGCACGAGGGAACGACGCTCGACCTCTCGATTCCCACCTCGCCGACGTCGACCATCACCCAGACGACGGAAGCCAGCGACCTCCTGTTCAGCGCCATTGTCGGCCTGCGCTTTCGCCGCCCCCTCACCTCGCGACTCTCGATGGAGGCGCATGGCGACGTGGGTTCGGGGGAAACGGAGCTCACCTGGAGCGGGGGGAGCGAGTTGACCCTCGCCCTCGGCGCCAGCCGACGCTACGCCCTGCATGCCGGCTACAAGCGCCTGACGATCGAGTTCCGGGAGGAGGACTCCGTGCAGACGGGGGTCACCATGTCCGGCCTGGTCACGGGCTTCCGCATCGCGTTCTGAGCGGTGGGAACCGGATACGCACACCTAACGACTTCATACCCTTCCATGACTGATACACTGATCGACCCGACCCCCTCCGTGATCGGTCGCGCCGGGCGCTGGATGCTGCAGCGGCTTGGTACGCATCCGGAGGACCGCCAGGCCACCACGCTCGACCTGGCCGGCGCGCGAGCGCTGTGCATCGCGACCAACCACGGCGTGCTGGACATCGGTGTCCCCACCGGCGTCTTCGCCTCGGAGCTGACAGTACCGTACTACCTGTTCAAGGACGCCGGGATGCAGGTGGACCTGGCGAGTCCGCTGGGGGGCGCCGTCCCCGTGGAACCACTCTCGGTGAAGCCCACGATCCGGACCGCGGCCGACGACCGCATGCTGGCCGATGATGAGTTCCGCGGCCAGCTCGCGCAATCGCTCGCGGTGGCCGACGTCGACTTCACCACGTACCACCTCATCTACTTCGCGGGCGGATGGGGCGCAGCGTTCGACCTCGGGACCAGCGACGTACTCGGTGAGCGCGTGGCGCAGGCCGAAGCGGCGGGCTGCGTGATCGGGGGCATCTGCCACGGACCGCTCGGGCTGCTCCGGGCGCGCCGGGCCGACGGCCGCCTCTTCGTGGAGGGGCGGCGTCTCACGGCGGTGACCGACCGCCAGGTGCAGCAGCTCGGCGTGAGCATCACGCCGTTGCACCCGGAGAGCGCGCTGCGACAGGCGGGCGCGCACTTCGAGAGCCGTTCCCACCCCGTGGCCGACTTCTTTGCCAACCACTGGGTGGCCGATGGCAACCTGATCACGGGTCAGAACCAGAATGCCGGACCCGTGGTGGCGAGGCTGATGATGCAGCGCGTGCTGGACAATCGGCACGCGCGCTGACGCCCGCCGCCGGCACAGGCTCCACCCACACCACTTACACACAACATCGAGTACCTGGAGGATATCGTGAACCGCACCACCATTGCCCGCACCGTCGCCGCCCTGGCCGCCCTGCTCTTCCTGGGCCTCGGCAGCCTGTTCTGGATCACACCGGAGCTTGCAGCTGCCCGCTTCGGCATCACCGCAGCCGGCGCGCAGGGGCTCACCACCATTCGCGCCGACCTGGGCGGCCTCTTTCTCGGATTGGCGCTGCTGTGCGCCGCCGCGTGGTGGAGCCGCCGCCGCCCCTTCTTTCTCGCAGCGGCGGGAGTCCTCGCGGCGGTGGCCGCCGGGCGAGTGCTGAGCATGGCCGCCGACGGTGCGTCGGCCACCGCGCTGGTTGCGCTCGGCGTGGAACTCACCCTCGCCATCCTGCTGGTCGTCACCTCGCGCGAGGGGCAGCCCGCCACGGACGGCTGGTCGCTCCCGAGCCCGGCTGGCCTGCGCACGGCCGGTGGCGCCGTCGCGGTCGCCATCGTCGCGTTGGCGCTGGCGGCCAACAGCCCATCGCTGCTGCAGGGAATCTTTGACCGCGCCGCCCAGCGGCTGAGCGCCCGCGTGAACGATGCCCCCCTTGCCGATGACGCGCTGCGCGTTGCGGTGTGCGGCTCGTCGGCACCGCTGCCCAGTGCGAGTCGCGCCAAGGCCTGTGTTGCCGTCTTCGCCGGCGGAAAGTTCTATGTGGTCGACACCGGCCCTGAATCCACGGAGAACCTGGTGCTCTGGGGAATCCCGCTGGCGCGCATCGGCGGCGTCTTCCTCACGCACTTCCACTCCGATCACATCGGCGATCTGGGCGAACTGCAGCTGCAGACGTGGGCCGGCGGCCGCAACGCACCACTCCCCGTCTATGGCGGGCCGGGCGTCGACCGCGTCGTCGCCGGCTTCAACGATGCATACCGCCTGGACCAGGGGTATCGCACCGAGCACCACGGCGAGAAGGTGATGCCGAGCACTACGTGGGGCATGGTGGCCCACACCGTGACGCTGGACGGCCCGCCTTCACCGGCACTCGATCGCACGGCGCTGGTCTTCGACGACGGCGCGCTGCGGGTCACGGCGATCGAGGTGAACCACGCCCCCATCGCGCCCGCGTATGCCTATCGCTTCGACTACAAGGGGAGATCAGTCGTCGTGACCGGAGACCTGAAGTACCACCCGCCGCTGGCAGATGCGGCTCGCGGCGCCGACCTGCTGCTGTCCGAGGCAATCGCCGTCAACCTCACCCGCTCGCTCGGGCGCGCAGCGACCGGCGCCGGTCGCACCGGGACGGCAGCCATCATGCACGACATCGAGGACTACCACATCACCCCCGAGGAAGCCGCCCGTACGGCCAACGATGCCGGCGTGCGACTGCTCGTCTACTATCACCTCCTCCCCGCCGCGGACGGGATGCTCATGCGGCGGTTGTTTCAACAGGGGGTGAACGACGTGAGGCAGAGCGGATGGACCATCGCCGACGACGGGAGCATGTACAGCCTGCCGTTGGGCACCACCTCCATTCGCATCGGGCGCGTGGATGATTGAGTCGCTGCACAGCGGGCGCACCCCGTTCGACCACGTCGCCGTTGCCTTCTCGATGGTGATGTCGCTGGCGGTGGTGCGCCTGCTGGACGGGCTGCGGCCGGCGCTCGCCTCGCGCGCCGGCTGGTGGGTGCAGGCCACCTGGGTCACGCAGAAGCTCGTCGCGGTCGCATTGTGCTGGTGGATCTTCTGGTGGATGCGCACCAGCGTGACGTGGACCGCGACGACGTTCCTGTGGATGCTGATGTCGCCGGCGCTGCTCTTCCTGCAGGCGAGCGCGCTGGTGACGACGCACCCGCTGGCCATCGAAAGTTGGCGCGCGCACTTCTTGAGTACGCGCCGCTGGTTCTTCGCGATCGAGGGAGCGTTCGTGCTGCACTCGCTCCTCACCTCCACCCTGCTTCGAGGCGTCCCGGCGCGGGACCCGCTGCGAATCGTACAGGGGATGGCGGTGGTGACAGCGACCATCGGGATCGCGTCGGCTCGGCCGCGAGTCCACGCCCTCCTCGCGCCGATCGCACTCATCACGGAGATCGTTGGGCTGTCATACTGCTTCTACCGCCCCTGAGCGAGCAACCGTCGATGGCGAAGGAAGGCCGGCGCCGGCTCGCCGTTGGTGCGATCACCGACCACTCGCCCTCGGTCGGCGAATACGTGCACCGGCGAAAGTGCGGCGCCACGACGCGGATAGCTTCGATATGCGGCGTTGGCGCCGAGTTGCAGCGATCGCCCCGGACAGAGCTTCAGTGGGCGGATCAGCGGGTCAAGCGCACTCATGTCCTCGTCGCTTCGAGCTTCTGCAGGATCAAGCCGGCCATCTCTTGCGGTGACGTCTCGCTCGCCCGCTTGTCCACCAGCGACCGCAGCACCTCGGGCACTTCACTCTCGTCCAACCTGATCGGAAGGAGGTAGGGTCGGCTCTCGATCAGGGCGCGCGCCTGGGCGACTTCAAGCTCGTACGTCGGCCAGCGCTTGCGCGCGTGGTGCTGCGACACGAAGATCGCCGTGAATCGGGCTCGCGCCCGATACACATCGTGCAGGTAGGTGTAGAGATCGCTCCCCCAGAGGTCGACTCCCTCGAGCCGGTCATAGAAGATCGTGACGCCGGCCTGCACCAATGCCGTTGCCACCTCGTCCACGTACGCGCGGTCCTCACTGGCATAGGACAGGGCCACGTCGTAGTCGGCGTGGTCTCCCCGGACGTTGGCGAGTGCGATGGACCGATTCAGCCGCTCCACTTCGGTGTCCACATCGGCGCGAAGGGGCGCGAGCATCCAACTGGCCGTGACGGCCAAGTCAGTCTCGGAAGGGGGGAAGAGAAGCCAGAAGGCCGCCACTCGCCCTGCATGTACCTTGGCCTCGACGAGTGCCGGCTGGCAGCGCTCGATCGTGTAGCCGGGCGGCGCGACGAACGCGATCATGAGGCCGTGCGGACCGGCCTGGTCTCTCCATCGGTATCGTTCACCAACCTTGGTCGGCTTCATGCGATCAATCCGTTCGGTCGCCTGGATGTTCTCGGCGAGCACGACGACCAGGCCGTCGAGGATCGGGCGGTAACTGTCTGGAATGCGTGACGACGCCGTGTACCACGAGACACGCAACTTTCCCTGGCGGGGAAAGACACGCTCACCGCCGCAGACCAGCGTCGCACCTTCCAGCGACATGTCGAGTGCCACGAGGCCGTGCGGTTCTTCAGGCGGCATGGTCGAGCTGTTCAGTCTTCAGAGAAGGAACGGCAATCTCACCGTGGGCCGACGGATTCCAGGACGTCCGTCAGCTGCACGCCGTGATGCCGGATGTCAACGGTACCGCCCTCAACTTCCGTCGCCGCGAGCGAGCGTGTAGACCGGTGCAATCCGATTTTCGTGCGCCGCCTTCGCCAAGGCAAGTGAAGGGTCACCCCCTTCAGGGGCGGGACGGAGTCGCGCTGGCTTCCTCGCCTGGAGCTTCAGGCGCCCACCATGAGCCGCGCTCGGACCGCGCCGATCGGTGCATCTGCCCCGCGTGTCCCATTTCGCGCCCTCGTTTCGCCAAAGGAGGTGTCCCCGTCCTCGAGACCAATCCATGCGATATCCCGCGCTCCTGAAGCTCGCCGTGCTCGCCATTGTCGCCGCCTGCCGTCCTGACGTCTCGGCGCCGCCTTCGCCGACTTCCCTCGAACAGTCCCCCCCACTCACATCGGTGAGCACCGAGCCCACGTCGTCTGCCGAGGTCGGCGCACTCCTGCGCGGCATGGGTCACTACTGCAACAAGACCTGGTTCAACAGTTCGGCGTGGAGCTTCGACTACGGGTCGGCCGACCCGTGCGCCTCCGCCCCCGCCGGCGGAACGATCGCACGAGCCGGCATGTACGCCCTCGCGGGGAGCAACCGCGTCGTGCTGCGGTGCCTCCCCAACCTCACCTGGCGCTACGAGGGAACAGGCGCCATCCCGCTGGCCCAGGCCAAGGCCACCGCATCCGGCGGACGACACCAGGGGTCATGCACCTTCACGGTCTCTCCGCGACGCATTGCCTGGTTCGACTGGCCGTATCCCGCCAACGCCAGCCTGCCCGCCAACTACCACGGGAGCGGCTTCGATTTCGACCGGCCGCCATACGGCAGCGCGTTCACCACCGTCGATCATCGCGGGCAGCAGGTGCAGTTCATCGACAATCATGACGCGCACGATTTCGGCATGCCCAAGGGGACGCCGCTCCTGGCCGTGGCCGACGGCGTGATCATCACGGCCGGCATGTTCTGGGGGCAATACACCAACTGCAACAGGCGCGGATTGCCGCAGAATCCCAACCTCGCCGACTGCGGGCGACAGGGAATCGTGATCGTGCGACACACGCTGCCGGGTGGAAGCCCCACGTACGACGAGACCTTTGCCACCGGCTACTTCCACATCCAGTCCATTCCGCAGTGGATCCTGAATCAGTGCACGGCCGTCGACACGACGCAGGCGTGGCCAGGCGTGGGCGGCGTCTGTTCCATTCCTGTGACGCGCGGCCAGGTGATCGCGTACTCCGGACGGCGCAGCACCAACCAGGCGCACCTGCACTTCGCCACGTGGCGCCTCACCAACACCCATGCACAAGGGCACCAGGTCGGCGACGCCGCGCTCTACTCACCCTCCTGCTGCACCGTCGGCGGTCGCGGTCCCACGCTCATCGTCGATCCGTATGGCTGGAGGGGGACTTCGAGCTTCGACCCGTGGTCGTACAAGGCGGCGTGGCCCACGCCCACCTTCCCCAATGGAGCCGGGGCCCTGAGCGTGAGCCTCTTCAAGGTCGATCCGCCCATTCACTGGCAGTAGCGTGAGATCAGCGCCGGTGCCGCCTTGCCGCCGGTGGCACCGGCTCGCAGCATTGTCTTCCCCCGATTCGCGCTTCGCATGTGGACGCCCTCTCCCGAAGACTGGAGCCGCCTCGAGCCCCTGGTGGATGAGCTGCTCGATCTGGAGCCTAACGCCCGTCAGGCGCTGATCGAGCGAAGCTTCTCCTCCACGCCCGAGCTTCGGGAGTGGGCGCAGCGCCTCGTGGCCGGAGCGTCTGATGAGTCGTGGCTGCGGCAGGTGCATCCGTCGCTCGTCTCCGGTGCCTTCGCCGAGGACGCAGCGGATGCGGGAGCGCCGTCCATCGGACCGGGCACCCGAGTCGGCCCCTTCCGCCTCGTACGTGAACTGGGACGCGGCGGAATGGGAGTGGTCTTCCTCGCCGAACGCGATGGCGCAACCTTCACGCAGCGGGTGGCGCTCAAGGTGGTAGCCGGCGCGCGCGTGTCGGAAAGCATGCGGCGACGCTTCGAGTCGGAACAGCGCGCCCTCGCCCGGCTGGAGCACCCCAACGTCGCCCGCCTCGTGGACGGCGGAATTCACGACGACGGCCTCCCGTGGTTCGCCATGGAGTACGTGGAAGGGGAACGCATCGACGCGTGGTGCGACCGTCGGCACCTTTCCGTGCGCGCACGGATCCGGCTGGTGCTCGAGGTATGTCGCGCCGTGGAAGCGGCGCACCAGCGGCTGGTGATCCACCGCGACCTCAAGCCTTCCAACATCCTGGCCACGCCGGACGGAGCCATTCGGCTCCTGGACTTCGGGGTCGCCAAGCTCCTCGCCACCGACGACGAGGGCGACACCACGCGGGGCGATGCCCTCCCCTTCACCCCGGAGTACGCCGCCCCCGAGCAGTGGCGCGGCGAACCCGCGACGACGGCCACCGACTGCTACGCGCTCGGCGTCCTGCTCTATCAACTGTTGACAGCGTCGCGTCCGGTGGAGCTTCAGGGGCATCCGCGTCACCTCTGGGGCCACGTGGTGCACGAGACCTCCTTTCGTCCGCCGTCCCGCACCGCGAACGAGGAGAGCGCGCGCCGATGCGGCACCACGCTCGCGGCGCTGCGGCGCGCGCTCCGGGGCGACCTGGACGCCATCACGCGCAAGGCGCTGGAGGTGGACGTCGCACGCCGGTACCCCACCGTCCGCGACCTGGCCGACGACTTGGAACGGTATATGGGCGCCATGCCGGTGTCGGCGCGTGACCCCGGCGGCTGGTATCGCACGACCCGCTTCGTCCGGCGCCACCGGGTGGGGGTGATCGCCGCAACCGTCATCGTGCTCACCCTGGCGGGCGGCGTGGTCGCCACCAGCTGGCAGGCTCGGCGCGCGCGCCAGGCGGCCAGCGAGGCGCTGGCCACAAGCCGCTTCCTGCGCAGCATCTTCGAGGAAGCGTCGCCACTGCAGGCCCGGGGTGACTCCGTCACCGCCGCCGAGATGCTGCAGCGTGCCACCGCCGGCATCGATTCCCAGTTCGCCGGGCAGCCCGACATGCGGGTGCAGATGCTGCTGACCGTTGGCGAAATCCAGCGCGACCTGGGGGCATACACCCAAGCCGACAGCGTCGTGCAGCGCGCCGCCACCATCGCTGACAGCATGGGGCGCCGCGACCTCACGCGGGTGGCGGCCACCGCGATGCGGGCGGAGCTGGCGCGCGTTCGGGGTGACTTTCCCCTGGCCGACTCCCTCTTTGGCACCGCCATCGCGCTCGCCAGGGCCATCGGCGCCCCGGACACCACGCGCGCGCGGATCATGGCGGCGCAGGGACACGTCTTCTATCGACAGGGCCGGTTTGACGAGGCCATGCGTGCCCACCAGGAGGCAGGTGTGCTGGGCGAGGAGCTGGGGGCGCTCTTCCAGGCAAACGCCGCGGGGAATGTCGCCCTCGCGCTCGACGGCGCCGATCGGAACGACGAGGCGGCCCGGGCCTACGCCCACGCGCTGACGCTCTTTCGCGACGCCGGCTTGGACGGACACCCCGACCAGTTGCAGACGTTAGGCAACCGCGCGAGCCTCTTCGCCGAGCGATGGGAGCTGGATAGTGCGCGCGCGTTGCAGTCGGCTCTCCTGCAGGCGCTCCAGCGCGTTGATCCGGAGGGGCATGACCGCGTGGTCATCGCGCTCAACAACCTGGCCTTCACGCACCTGCGGCTCGGTGACGCTGCGCGGGCCGAATCGGGGTTCGCCCAGGCGCACGCCATGGCCGCTCGGCTCCACAGCCCGGCGCATCCGCTGGCGGTCATTCCTCTCAACAACGTGGGACGGGCACGTGTGCTG
>CAZVDJ010000099.1:0-10315 GCA_964626245.1 uncultured Gemmatimonadaceae bacterium | reverse complement strand
GATTCGCCGATGGCCGTCTGCGTGAGCATGGCAACGGTCGGGAGCTTTCGCTTCCAGTGCGTCCCGTCGAGTCTCCGGCGAACGAGCGCCACCTCGTCGGCGTCGAAGCCGCGCGCCGTCAGCTCCGCCGCCGAGAAGCCGTTGATGAGCCAGTTGAGGATCACGTCGGCGCGCGCGTAGCTGATCCCGAAGTCTCCCTCGTCGGTCTGGCCGCGGATGAGGTCGGCCGACGCCGGCTTGGCGACGATGACTTCGGGGACGCCCAGGTGGCGCGCCAGCGCCCACACCTGCGTCTTGAACAGGTCACCCAGCGGGTTGATGGGGGGAGAGTCGTCGGCGTGCCAGGTGAAGTAGCCGAAGAGGCGCTCCGTCTTGTTCCCCGTGCCTAACGGGACGCCGCGCAGACGCGCCGACTGGTCGAAGAGCGCGATCATGCGCACGCGCGCCATGACGTTGCCGCGCCGCGTGGGGTCGGCATCGGGCTCCAGCGACAGGTAGCCGTCCACCGCCGCCGAGATATCGAGCGTGCGCGCGGGGACTCCCAGCGCGTCGATGACGAGCTGCGCGTGGTCGAGCGACTCGGGACTCGAGGTGCGGTAGGGGAGGCGGAGCGCCAGGACATGCTCGGCACCCAGGGCCCGCGCCGCCAGGAAGGCAGTGACTGCCGAATCGACGCCGCCCGAAACGCCCACCACCGCGTGCGTGAAGCGGCGGCGCGCCATCTCGTCGCGGATGAAGCGCACGAGCCAGCGCTCGACGAGCGCCGGGTCGATGTCGAGTGAGGGAGGGCCGCCGGCGGCGTGCGGTGAGGCGTGCGGTGGAATGATGGGGATCGCAGGGGAATGATGCGGGCCGGCGCCCGCGTCGGCGCGATCGTTGTTGTCGGGGGGGGGCCCCGCGACCTCCGCTCCCGGCGCTGCCTCCGCGCGCGACGCCAGTCCCTCTGCACGTCCCTCACCATGCGCGCCGCTCTCGCCGCTCGACGCCTCACTCCCGCCGGAACGTCCCGCCGACCCGACACCTGCGCCCGCGCCTTCCTCGGCGGGTTCCCCGGCGATTCCGCCCTCCGGCGTGCTATTCCCACCCGCTGATCGCCTCCCCCCACCGTCGCCGCCCCGCGCCGCGCCACCGCCCCCTACCGCATCCAGCGCGCGTTGCAGGTGGGGGAGCGCCGTCCGCAGGTCGGCCAGGAGGGGCGTGTCGGCCCGTGCCCGCCCAATGTCCCCGAGGTCGAGCGACACCGTCACCACCCCCTCCTCCCACGCCGGCCCGCGCACGCGCAGGTCGCCGTGTGGCCCCATCACCGCCGAACAGCCGGCAAAGACCTTTCCCCCCTCGCTCCCCACGAGGTTGGCGAGCGAGACAAAGACGCCGTGCTCTTCGGCGATCTCGCGCACCAGCCGCTCCCATCGTCCCACGCTCGACGGCAGTCCCTGGCCGCCCGGCGCCGGCTCGATTCCGCGCGCCGGCGCCGCCGACGACACGAAGATCACCTCCGCGTCATCGAGCGCCGCGATCGTCCCCGACAGCGAGTGCCAGGCGTCCTCGCAGATGAGCATCGCCGCACGCCCCCACGGCGTGTCGAACGCCCGGATGTCGTGCCCGCGCTCCACGAAGCGCTCCTCGTCGAAGAGGCCGTACGTGGGGAGGAAGGCCTTGCGATGCACGTGCAGCACGCGCGGCGCGCCCTCGCCCAGGCGCACGTATGCTGCGGCGTTGTAGAGCGTCCCGCGCGAGCGCTCGTAGAAGCCCGCGACCACGTCGAGGGGCCGCGTGGCGCCCTGCGAGGCGTCCCGATAGGCGGCATCCAGGTCGGCGGCCAGCGTGCCCGCGGTGACCGCGACCTCGCGCACCCCCCCCTCCACGAAGTAGCCGGACAGCACCGTCTCGGGGAGATGGACCACCTGGGGGCGCGGCTCCGACTGCGCCAACCGTGACAGGAGCGCCCCCACGCGCGCGACATTGGCGGCGTAGTCACCCTTGCGTGGGTGCAGCTGGGCGACGGCGATGGTCACGGTGCGCGGCATGGCGCGAAAGCTGGCGCCATGGGGCGCCGACAGCAACGCCGTGCGAGGGCGCGACGTGGCGCACACTTCGTCAGGCGGCGGGGTATTACCTTCCCGTCTCGCGTCGATCCACCTCCCAGCCGTGCCCACTCGCCTCTCGCGCCTTCGCCCGTCCGCGTGGCGTGCCGTCCGCGGGCGCGCCGTCGATGGCTGCTCCGCCGATGGACGCTCTACCGACGCGCGTTCCGACGTGGGGCGCTCCACAACAGGACGCTCCGTCGTGGGGCGCGCGCTACCCCTCATCTGCATCGCGGCCCTGGTCTGCGCGTGGCCGGGCGTGCTGCGAGCGCAGGCGCAACCGCCTGCCTCGTCAGGCGAACCGTGGCGCATCATCGAGCTGCCGCAGTCGTCGCAGGTGTACGCCCGCGACGGCTCGCTCATCGCCGAGGTCGGGCGGCAGTGGCGCACGGTCATCGCGCTCCGCACGCTGCCTCGCTACGTCTACCAGGCGTTCGTGGCCGTGGAAGACCAGCGCTTCTACCAGCATGACGGCGTCGACCTGGTTGGGGTGGCCGGCGCGCTGAAGGATGCGCTGGGCGGCCGGCTGCGGGGGGCCAGCACCATCACGCAGCAGCTCGTCGGCAACATGCACCCCGACATCATCGATCGCAGTGATCGCAGCCCCTTGCGCAAGCTGCGAGAGCAGGGGGCGGCCCGCGAGATGGAGCGTCACTACTCCAAGGAACAGATCCTCGAGGCGTACCTCAACACGATTCACTTCGGGTCGCGCTACTACGGCATCGAGTCGGCGGCGCGCCACTACTTCGGCAAGCCGGCCGCCCGCCTGACGATTGCGGAGGCGGCGACGCTCGCCGCCATGCCCAAGGGGCCGGCGATCTATGATCCGGTGCGGTACCCCGACCGCGTGCGCGAGCGGCGAAACCTCGTCCTGCGCATGATGGCCGATCAGGGCTACATCACGCCGGCCCAGTCGTCGGCGGCGCAGCGCGAACCCGTCAACACGGCCCGCGACGCGGGCTTCTCGGCGCCCGCACCCTATGTGGTGGACGTGGTGCGCGTGCAGGCGCAGCGCGCCGGCATCGACCTCACGGCGGGTGGCTATCGCGTCAACACCACGATCGACCCCACCCTGCAGCGCGCGGCCAACGAGGCAGTGGCGTCAGGGCTCGCCGAGGTGGAGGCGCGCCCCGGCTATCGTCACACGACGTTCGCCAGGCGTACAAAGGGGAACACCAACTACCTGCAGGGGGCGCTGGTGGCGCTCGACCCCTGGTCGGGCGACGTGCGCGCCCTGGTGGGAGGGCGCGACTACGCCGAGGCTCCCTACAACCGCGCCGTGAGTGCCATGCGGCAACCCGGATCGGCCTTCAAGCCGGTGGTCTATGCCACCGCCATCGCCGAGTCGCTCCCGCCCAACCTCATCGTTCCCGACACGGCGCTCGCGCTCCCGCTGCCCAACCGCACGGTGTATCGCCCCGAGAACGCCGACGGCGCGTTCCTGGGACCGCTAACCCTGCGCGAGGCGCTCGTGCGGTCGCGCAACCCCGTCGCCGTGCAGCTGGCGGTGCTGCTCGGGATGGATTCGGTGATCGCGACCGCCCGCCAGCTCGGCCTGCAATCGTTCATCGCGCCGTACCCCTCCAGCGCCATCGGCGCGTCGGTGGTGCAGCCGCTCGACCTCGTGGCGGCCTTTGCCACCTTTGCCAACCTGGGGGCGCGCGTGGAGCCGCGCTTCATCACCACCATCGAGGATCGCACCGGGCGCGTGGCGTGGCAGCAGCCCTCGGTCCCGTTGCAGCCGGTGATGGACCCGAACGTGGCCTTCATCGTGCGCGACATGCTGCGCGAGGCGGTGGAGCGCGGGACGGCGACGGCCGTGCGGCGCTTCGTCCCCGCCAGCGTCCCCGTCGCGGGCAAGACCGGGACGACCAACGACAACGCCGACGTCTGGTTCGTCGGGATGACCCCCGACCTGGTGGCCGGCGTCTGGCTGGGCTTCGACAAGCCCACGCCCATTGCCCCCGGGGCGGCCGGTGGGACACTGGCGGCGCCGATCTTCGGCCGGCTGGTGCAGCTGGCGGGGGCAGGGCGCAGTGGGGCGGCCTGGCTGCCGCCCGAGGGGCTCGTGAGCGCCGAGCTGGATCGCGCCACGGGCGAGGTGGCGGTCGCCGAGACGCCGGCCGACCGCCGCTACACCGAGTACTTCCTGTCGGGGACCGAGCCAGCCATCCTGCGGATGGATGCGTGGCGATTGGTGCGGTTAGGGCCGATCGTGCGGTGACCGGCGCGCATGGGATGCCCCACGCGCGTTAGGCGAGTCCGCCGTCCGACCGGTCCCGCGGCGGATTCCGGCCAGGAAGACGTCGACCTCGTCGCGCAGCTGCTCGGCCATTGAGGAGAGCTGCGCTGCCGCCTCGAGCACCTGCGATGCCGCGGCGCTCGTCTCACCCACCGACTGCGACACGGCGTCGATGCCGCCGTCCACGTCGCGCACGCTGTCGGCTGCGGCGTGGATGTTCCGGTTGATCTCGTCGGTGGCGTCCCGCTGGCTGCGTACCGCCTCGTTCACGGTGGACGACATCACGTGGACCTTGGCGATGAGCCCACCGATGTCGTGGATCGCCGTCGCCGCGCGCCCGGTGGCCGCCTGGATGGCGTGCACCTGCGCCCCGATCTCCTGGGTGGCGTCGCCGGTGCGCGTGGCGAGGGTCTTCACCTCGGCGGCAACCACGGCAAAGCCAAGCCCCACCTCGCCGGCCCGTGCGGCCTCGACCGCCGCGTTGAGGGAGAGCAGGCGCGTCTGCGTGGAGATGTCGTTGATGAGCCGCACCACCTGGCTGATCTGGCGCGAGGCGTCGGACAGCGATCCCATGAGCTCGGCGGTGCGCGTGGCGGCGTCCACGGCGGAGTGTGCCAGTTCGCGCGACGCCTCGCTCTGCTCGGTGATGTGTTCCACCGTGGTGGCAATCTCCACCGCGGCCGCCGCGACCGATTCCATGCTGCGGTTGGAGGCGGTGGAGGCGCTGCCCACGCGCGAGGACTCGTCAGCGGTGCGCTGCGCCGTCCCCAGCAGCGACTCGGCGGTCGCGCGGGCCTCGGTGGCGGCCGAGGCGACCTGCTCGACCACGCTCCCGATGACCGCCTCGAAGTCGTCCGCCAGGCGCAACCGCGCCGACTCGGCCTCTGTTAGCTGCGCGCCCTTGTCCTGCATCTGCTCGGTCGCCGCGTTGATGAGCTGTGCCGCGGCGCGATACGTGCCGGGGAGCCCGCGCTCCACCACGCGGCGCCAGTACTTCTCCTCGCTGGCATGCGTGAGCGAGGCGCGCGACTCGCGCACGAAGGCATCGCTCACGTCCAGCAGGTGGTTGATGGCGCGCGCCATCTCGCCCAGCGGGCCGTCGCGGCGCACGCCGAGGATGCGTGGCTCCAGGTTTCCCTCGGCGGCCATGCGGCACACGGCGGTGATGCGCGCCACCCCCTCGCGATACTCGGCCAGCTCGGCGCGGGTGCGGCCGCCGCCAAGACGTGCGAGCGTTTCCAGCGCGGAAGCAATCGGCGTGTTGGGTGGCGTGCGGTGCGGCGGCCGCGCGGGCGGGTGCGACACCGACCGAGGGGAGGCGATGTTCACCGCTGGGGCAACGGACGGGTCAGGAGTGACGGCGGAGGACGGCATGGCGACGCGATGCGGCGAGGGAGACGTCAGATGGTCCAGATCCAGTGATCGTACGCCAGCCCGGCCGCGGCCAGCTCGGCGTCGAGCAGCGCGCAGGAGGCGACCAGCCCCTCGCGGCGGTCGGCGTGTCGGCGTTCGGCGGCGAGGAGCCGTGCGTAGAGCGGGCGTACCGCGTTCACCTTGCGGCGTTCCGGGGAGCGGCGATTGGAGTGGTATCCCACGATGCGTCCCGTCGCATCGAACGACGGCGTCACGTGCGCGAAGACCCAGTAGTGGTCGCCGTCGGCGCAGAGGTTGTTGATGTAGGCGAAGACCTCGCGCCCGGACTGGATGCGCCCCCAGAGGAGCTTGAAGATGGCGCGCGGGGTTTCCGGATGGCGGATGAGCGAGTGCGGCGCGCCGATGATCTCATGCTCCGGGTACTTCGAGACGCGCAGGAAGACGTCGTTGACGTAGGTGATGCGTCCCTGCACGTCGGTCTTGGAGACGATGATCTCCTCGTCGCCGAAGGTGCTTTCGCGGCCGGTGGGAACGACCTGCAGGCGGGCAGTTGGCATGGCTCGACACGACGGAAAGCGGCGCGCGCCGCATCTCGTGCGGCGCTCCCCTTCGGTGTCGGCACCGCTACGCTATGTCTGGATAGGGGATCGCCTGACGAGTGCCCGCGATGTCATGAGCCGTCACTCATGCCGGATCGCGTCGATGGGCGAGAGGCGCGCCGCGCGCCGCGCCGGGTACGTGCCGAAGATCAACCCGATCGCCACGGCCGACCCGGCCGCCACCACCACCGACGACAGCGAGAGACTGGGGACGAGTCCCTCCGCACCGGTGAAGCGCCGGATCATGAAGATGGAGATGGATGCGATCACCGTCCCGAGCACGATGCCGAGGGCGCTGCCCACCGACGAGATGGCCACCGACTCGGAGAGGAACTGCAGCAGGACGTCGCGGGGCCGGGCGCCGATCGCCTTGCGCACGCCGATCTCCCGCGTGCGTTCGGTGACGGACGCGAGCATGACGTTCATGATCCCGATTCCCCCCACCAGGAGCGAGATCGCCGCGATGGCCCCCATGAAGTACTTGAAGATCCGCACCCCCTGCGTGGCCTGCTCCAGTCGTTTTTCCTGCGTGGACAGCTCCACCCGCCGCTCCCACCGTCCGTAGCGACGCCCGAGCCAGTCCTCCAGGGCGCCCTGCAGCGCCTTCACGTCCTCGATGCGCGTGGCGCGCACGGCGATGAGCGGCAGGAGCCGGCGGCCACCAAGGGCAAGCACCGACGCGGAGGAATACGGGACAAGGGCCGAGTACCCGCGTTCTCCCTTCTGCTTCTCCAGGACACCGATGACCTCGCGCGGGGACCCATTCACGCGCACCGTTTCGCCGATGATCGACTCGGCCGATCGCGGACGCGCGAGCTCCGTGGCCAGCAGGTGCGAGAGCACCACGACCGAGGCGCCGCGTTCATCCTCGACGCGCGTGAAGAAGCGCCCCGCTGACAGTTCCTGGTGCGCGAAGACCTCCACGCCGGCCATGGCCGCAGTCACCGCCGTCTCCCGCCGAGCCCCACTGCGGGGCGACTCCACGGGAATGGTGCCGCCGACCGACAGCGCCACCTGTTTCACCCAGTCCACCTCGCGCAGGATCGCCGATGCCTCTTCCGGGCCGAAGACCGGGTAGTCGCGCACCGGTACCCAGACCCCCTCCACGCGCTCGGTGGTGCGCGAGGCAAGGGTGACGGTCTGCACGTCGGTGGTGCGCTCCACCTGGTCGCGCGTGAAGCGCTCCATGCCGTCGCCTAACGAGAGGACTGCCACCAGCGCCCCCACGCCGATGATGACACCGAGCGTGGAGAGCAGGGTGCGGAGCGTGTTGACCCGCAGCTGGTCGAGGGCGACGGCGAAGGCGGTGGCGAGCGAGGTGTACATCGCGGGTGCGAGGGGGGAGATGGCCCCCATACGGAGGGAGCTCCACGGGAGTTCCGCCAGAGGGGCACGACGCGTGCAGCGGGGATGGACCGTTGGTGCGCCGCCGTCCCATCGGCGCTAGCTTCGTTCGCCCTCCCTCTCTCGCCGCCTTGTCGCACGTCTTCGCCGTCTCTGTCCCGATGCCGTCTCGCCGCGCGTTCCCCCTTGCTCGCACCCGCCGGTCACCCCTGATCACGAGCACACGCGTCGCGCTGCTGGCCGGAGCCGTGGCCGTCGGGGGCTGTCGGGACGAGGGCGGACCGGCCCCGGTACCGGCGACGGTCGTGGCATCGGCCGCCACCGTGCCGACCGCCGAAGTCGGGACGGCGCTCACCGCGCCGGTTGCCTTCGTGGTACGCGACGCGGGTGGGAAGGCGCTGGGCGGGGTGGTCGTCTCGGTCAGCGTCGGCGAGGGAGGGGGGACGCTCCGGAACGCGCCCACCCGCACGGCCGCCGGGGCGACGTCGGTGGGCCAGTGGACCCTGGGAACGGCAGCCGGACGCAATACGCTGGTGGTGCGCGCGGGACAACTCCCGCCGTTCACCCTCGAGGCCACGGCGCTCCCGGGCCCCGCCGCCGAGATTCGCATCGTCAGCGGCAACACACAGCTGGCACTGGCGGGAGAGGAAGTGCCGGCACCGTTGCAGGTGGCGGTGGTCGATCGCTTCGGCAACGGCGTCCCCGGCCAGACCGTGCGCTTCGATCCGCTGCTGGGCGGCGGTCGCGCCGCGCCGCCGTCGGTGGTCACGGGTCCGGACGGAGTGGCCGGTGGGGTCCGGTGGGAGCTTGGCTCCGCCCGGTCGTCGCAGACGCTGCGCGCCTCCGTGCTGCCGCTGGCCGCGGAGTTCTCGGCGCAGGCCCGCAGCGACTTCACCATCGAGGTGCGCTTCGCGGGGACGCCGCCAAGCGTCATCGTGCAGGACGCCTTCCGTTCGGCCGCCGAACGGCTGCGCACCGCCATCATCGGCGACCTGCCCGACCTGGCCGTGCAGAACCTGGACGTGAGCCGCTGCGGAGCGGGGGCGGGGGCGACGCTGACCGAGACGGTCGACGACATCATCATCTTCGCCTCCGTCTCGCCCATCGACGGGGCGGGGCGTGTGCTGGGGCGCGCCGGCGCGTGCTTCATCCGCACCAGCTCGCTCCAGACGCTCGTTGGCCAGATGCAGTTCGACGACGCGGACCTGCAGACGCTGCTCGGGAACGGCCGGTTCGAGTCGGTGGTGCTGCACGAGATGCTCCACGTGGTCGGGATCGGCTCGCTCTGGCGCCTCCGCAACCTGGTGGACGGGAGCGGCACCGCCGACCCGCGCTACCTCGGTGCGATCGCCCTGGATCGGTGCGGACTGGTGGGCTTCACCCTGGAGTGCGGCAGCTCGGTCCCGCTGGAGAACACCGGGGGGAGCGGGACGGCCGAGGTGCACTGGCGCGAGTCGGTCTTCGATCGCGAGCTCATGACCGGCTTTGCCGAAGCGACGGCCGACATGCCGCTGAGCGTCCTGACGCTCGGCTCACTGGCCGACATGTCGTTCACCGTGAACGAGCGCGCGGCCGACCCGTTCCGCAGCGTTGCGGCGCGGGTCGCACCGCGCGTGACGGCGGGACCGGAGGTGGTCTGGGAGGAAGTGCTGGAACCGCTGGGCGAGGTGACTCCCTTCGGCCTCGCCCAGCCGGTGCGACGGTTGCTGCCGCCGCGCGCGCAGCCCGCGCCTAGGCCGCCAGCGCGTCCTGGCGCGCCCCCTCGCTGACGAGGGCGATCGACAACACCTCGGCCAGCGACTCCACCGGGTGGAACGTCAGTTCCTTCCGGACCTCGTCGGGGACGTCCTCCACGTCGGCGGCGTTCTGCTTGGGGATGATGATGTGGCGGATCCCCGCGCGGTGCGCGCCCAGCACCTTCTCCTTGAGCCCCCCGATGGGGAGGGCACGGCCGCGCAGCGTGATCTCGCCGGTCATGGCGACATCGTGCCGCACCGGTCGCCCCGACAGCTCGGAGACGAGCGCGGTGGCGATGGCCAGCCCGGCCGACGGGCCGTCCTTGGGAATTGCACCTGCCGGGACGTGGATGTGCGCCTCGCTGGCCCCCGTCATGCGCTCCGCCGGGATTCCCAGCTGCGCGGCGTTGTTGGTGGCGTAGGTGAGCGCGGCGCGCGCGCTCTCCTTCATCACGTCGCCCAGCTGACCGGTGAGGATGAGCGAGATGGGTCCCTGGCGGGGTGACCCCTCGTCTCCCGCGGCAACCCGTCCCTCGCTGCGCCGGATGGACGCCTCGACGAACATGATGTCGCCTCCCATCGGCGTGTAGTACATGCCCGTGGCGATTCCCACCTCGTGCCGTTCCTGCGCGCGCTCGGGGTGCACCTTGGGGCGCCCGAGCAACTCGCGCACTTCGTCGGCATCGATGCGGTTGTCCTCGAGCGTGGAGGCGTCACCGGTGGCGAGCTGCCGCGCCACCTTGCGGCACACGCGGCCGATCTCGCGCTCCAGCTGGCGCACGCCGCTCTCGCGGGTGTAGTGCGACACCACCGACATCACCGCCGCGTCGTCGAAGGCGACCTTCTTGTCCTGCAGGCCGGACTCCTCCAGCTGGCGCGGGATCAGGTACTTCTTGGCGATCTCCGCCTTCTCGCGCTCGGTGTAGCCGGCGAACT
>CAZVDJ010000098.1:0-10346 GCA_964626245.1 uncultured Gemmatimonadaceae bacterium | reverse complement strand
GGGGCGGTCCTTCACCGAGCCGCCCGGGTTGTTCCCCTCGAGCTTTCCCAGGATCACGGTGGCGTGCCGGGCGGCGTCGGGACCGGGCAGGCGCACGAGGCGCACGAGTGGGGTGTTTCCAATCGTCTGGTCGATCTGCGGATGGTCCATGGCGCGGGACGGAGGGGGGGAGTCGGCTACAGGAACAACACGTCGCACCGCCGGAACGTTCGGCCGGTCGCGCCACGCCCTGGCCAGCAATGCCAGCCGGTCCCTCCCCTACACGAGGTGGGGAATCCCGCTAGCCGCGCGGCCAAGGGAGTCGTAGTGTCTCGGTACCATGTCCGATGGACTCCATCCCGGCGACTCCGAGCGCTTCTACGACCTTCCCTTCATCGGGATGGCCGTCACCTCGCCGTCTTCCAAGCGCTGGCTGCACGTGAACCAGACGCTGTGCGACTTCCTGGGCTATCCGCGGGAGGAGCTGGTCGAAAAGACGTGGGCCGAGCTGACGCATCCCGACGACCTGGCCCTCGATGTGGCCGAATTCGAGCGAGTGATGCGCGCCGAGTCCGACGGCTACAAGATGGACAAGCGCTTCATCCGGAAGGACGGCGCCGTCGTGTACGCCACCATCGACGTGAAGTGCGAGCGAAACCCGGATGGAAGCGTCAACCGCTTCTTCGCGACGGTTGCCGACATCACCCAGCGCAGGGAAGCCGAGGCGGCGCTCCGCGCCTCGCTCAGCCTCCTGTCGAACCTCGCGCGACAGGTGCCCGGGGTCATCTACCAGTTCCGCCTGTATCCCGACGGCCGCTCGTGCTTTCCCTTTGCCAGCCAGGCCATGCGCGACATCTACGAGGTGTCGCCCGAGGAAGTGCGCGAGGACGCCAGCACAGTCTACCAGCGCCTGCACCCCGATGACTTCGCCATGGTGCAGGCGAGCATCGTGCGGTCCGCCGAGACGCTGGAGCCGTGGCGCTGCGAGTATCGCGTGGTGCTGCCCAGGCAGGGAGTGCGCTGGCGCAGCGGGCTGGCGCGCCCAGAACGACTCGAGGACGGCAGCATCCTTTGGCACGGCTTCATTTCGGACAGCACGTCGCAGCACGAGGCACAGCAGCAGCTGGCGGAGAGCGAGGAGCGCTATCGCGTCCTGATCGAGTCGGCTCCCGAGGCGATTGTCGTGCTCGACGCCGACAGCGGACGCTTTGTCGAGGCCAACGCCAACGCGCTCAAGTTCTTCGGGATGGAGCGCGCGCAACTGCTCGAGAAGGGTCCGAACGACGTGAGTCCGCCCATGCAACCGGACGGCCGCCCCTCGTCGGAAGCGGCGCGCGAACTCGTGCACCGGGCCTTGCTCGGAGAGTGCCCGGTTTTCGAGTGGACGCACCGCGCCGGCGATGGCCGCGACGTGGCCACCGAGGTCCGGCTGGTGCGCCTTCCGTCTTCGACCCGGCAGCTGGTGCGCGGCAGCCTCACGGACATCAGCGAGCGCCAGCGCGCCGACCAGGAGCTGCGGCAACTCAAGGCGGCCATCGCCTCTTCCCTCAACGGGATCGCAACGGCGGACCTGGACGGGCGGCTGACGTACGTGAACCAGGCCTTCCTGGACCTGTGGGGCTACCGCACCGCCGCCGAGGTGCTGGGGCGCAACGCGACCGACTTCTGGCTGTCGGGCGAGCGGGCCAGCGCCGTGGTGCACGCCATCCTGAAGCGCGGGAGCGATTCGGGCGAGATGATCGCCGTGCGGCTCGACGGTTCCCAGCGCCAGCTGCAGTACAACGCCAACATCTTCCCCGATGCGCGCGGAAGGCCGGCGGGGCTCCTGGCATCGTTCCTCGACATCACCGAGCAGAAGCGCGCGCTGGAAGACCTGCGACTCAGGGACCAGGCCATCGCAACCTCGCTCAATGGCATCGTGATCACCGACCCGGCGGCGCGTATCCAGTACGCGAATCCCGCCTTCGCACGGTTGTGGGGGTACGACGCGTCGGAACAGGTCATTGGCCGCCCGGCCACCGACTTCGTGGAGGCCTCGACCGTCAGCGGCATCGTTCGGACGTTGCTGACGGCCGGGGTCTGGCAGGGCGAAATCGAGGCGCGGCGCATGGACGATGTTGCCATCCACCTCCTGGTCTCGGCCAACGTGGTGCGCGAGCGCGACGGCACCATCATGCACCTGATGGCCTCGATCGCCGACATCACCGAAGCCAAGCGCCTGCAGCTCCAGCTGACGCAGTCGCAAAAGATGCAATCGGTGGGACGACTGGCGGGCGGCGTGGCCCACGACTTCAACAACCTGCTGACCGTGATGAAGGGGTATGTCGAGCTCGCGCGGCACGACGTCGCTCCCGGATCATCGGTCGCCGACGACCTGGAGGCCGTGAACCGCGCCGTCGATTCGGCAGCCGGACTCACGCAGCAGCTCCTGACCTTCTCGCGCAAGCAGATCATCCACCCGCGCGTGCTCAACCTGAACGACTCGGTCACGCGCATGGTCGGCATGCTGGGGCGCGTGCTGGGTGAGGACATCGAGTTGCGGCTGGTGACCGCTGGCGACCTGGGGTTGGTGCGCTTTGACCAGAACCAGAGCGAGCAGATCCTGGTGAATCTCGCGGTCAACGCGCGCGACGCCATGCCCGACGGCGGCCGCCTGACCATCGAGACCGCCAACGTGGTGCTGGACGCCGACTACGCGCGCACCCATCCCGATGCCGCCCCCGGGAGCTACGTGATGCTCGCGGTATCGGACACGGGGACCGGGATGACGGCGGACGTCCAATCGCACCTCTTCGAACCCTTCTTCACCACCAAGGAAGCGGGGCGCGGCACCGGGTTGGGGTTGGCCATGGTGTACGGCGCCGTGACGCAGAATGGGGGGCGCATCGAGGTCTACTCCGAGGTGGGGCACGGGACGACGTTCCGCATCTACCTGCCGCGCGTGAGCGAGGCGGCGACCCCCGTGGAGACGCGCGAGCGTTCGCCCCTCCCCGGCGGAGGCGAGACGATCGTGGTCGTGGAGGACGACGATGCGATTCGCGCGCTGACGATGCGCCTGCTCAAGGGACTCGGCTACAACACCCACGCCTACCGATCGGGTGTGGAAGCATTGCGGGCGCTCGAGACGATGCAGGCGCCGATCGACCTCGTGGTCACCGACGTGATCATGCCCGAGATGAAGGGGAGCGAGCTCGCCCAGCGGCTGCGGCAGCTGCGACCGGGGTTGCGCGTCCTCTTCGCGTCGGGCTACTCCGAGGACGTGATCGCGCACCATGGCGTGCTGGACCCCGGGGTGGACTTCCTGCAGAAGCCCTACTCCATCGAGGGGCTGGCGCGCCGGGTCCGCGAGGCGCTCGACCGGCCGGTGGCACACGGATCGTCGTGACGTGCGTCGTCAAGCGCCGCCTGCGCGCCCCCGCGGTGTATCACTGGTGAAGCTCGTCCCTATCGCCATTCTGCCTCGATGTCCCGAGTTCGCTGGTCACTCCTCCTTCCGCTCTCGCTCGCGGCCTGCGCGCAGGCCGTGCATCCGCCCTTCGCGGCTGCCCAGCAGGAGGTGCACGTCGCGGCGGTCTATCGCGACGTCGCACGCATCGTCGCCATCGGCGACGTGCATGGCGACTACGACACCTTCGTCGCCCTCCTGCGCCAGGCGGGGGTGATCGACGGCAAGGCGCGCTGGGCGGGGGGGCGCACGCACCTCGTGCAGACGGGGGACGTCCTCGACCGCGGCGACCACTCGCGCAAGGTGATGGAACTCCTCATGGCGCTTGCCCCGCAGGCCGAAAGGGCGGGGGGACGCGTCCACGCCCTGGTGGGGAACCACGAGGCCATGAACGTGCTGGGCGACCTGCGCTATGTGGCCCCGGGCGAGTACGACGCCTTTCGTGGCGGCAACTCGAAGCAGCTGCAGGAACGCGCCTGGAAGGTCCTCTCCGATTCCGCCAGGCGCAACGACCCGGCCTACAAGGCGCAGTGGTACGCGGAGCACCCGCTGGGGTGGGTGGAACACCGCATGGCGTTCGAGGGCAACGGGCGTTACGCCTCATGGATCCGCGGCAACAATGCCGCCGTGAAGATCAACGACTGGCTCTTCCTGCACGGCGGGATCGGCCCCAAGTACGTGGACACCTCCCTGGCCGCGATCAACGCCGGCGTGCGGCGGGCGCTCTCGCCCACCGCGCCGCCCCCCGAGGGGAACATCGCCGAGGATCCGGAAGGACCGCTCTGGTATCGCGGCCTCGCGTCGGGCGACGAGGCGGAACTGGACGCGCACGTCTCGAAGGTGCTGTCGGCCCACGGCGTATCGCACGTGGCCATCGGGCACAGCGTGTCGCCCGGGGCGATCCTCCCGCGCTTTGGCGGACGCGTGGTGATGATCGACGTCGGCCTCTCGGCGGCCTATGGCGGCCCGCCGGCCGCACTGGTCATCGAGGACGGCGCCGCGTTCGCGCTGCACCGCGGGCAGAAGCTCCCGCTCCCGTTAGGCGGCGACCTGCTCCCCTACCTCAGGTCGGCAGCAGCCACCGAGCCGCAGCCCGGGCGGCTGCAGCAGTACCTGGACTCGCTGCAGGCGAGCAAGGTGCCCGGCGGCCGGGGAGCGCGGTCCGCGCCCGTCAGCGCCCCAGGGCGCTGAGATTCTCGCGGGCGCGCGCCACCGAGCGGCTGGTGTCACCATGCGCGCGGACCAGGATGGGAATGGCACGCTGGTACGCGGCGCGGGCCTCTTCCACGCGCCCGCGCCTCGAGAGCAGCGTACCCCACCGGCTGAGCGTCTCTCCCACCTGCGGGTGCCCATCGCCCAGCCGCTGTTCGAAGGCCCGCAGCGCCACGCGGAACAACGAGTCCGCCTCGGCCAGCGGCGCGGGATCGCCGCCGCTCGCACCGCGGTCGGAGAGGACGGTGGCCAGCGACTCCACGATGCGCGCGGTGACCGGATGGTCACTCCCCTGCAGTCGTGTCTGCCGCTCGAGCAGCATGCGGTAGTCACCTTCCGCGGCTGACAGGTCGCCCTTCACCCGCTTGAAGGCGGCCAGGTTGCCTAACGCCACCACCGAACGCTGGTGGTCGGGCCCCACCGAGCGCTCCAGCGACTGCACCGCCAGCGACTGCACCCGAATGGCGGAATCCACCTTCTGCTGGAAGTAGAGCGAGGCCGCCAGGTTGTTCGCCGTGATCCCCACCGCGCGGTGACCGTCGCCGAACTCCTCGCGGCGGATCGCCAGCGCCTCGCGCAGCACCGACTCGGCGTCGCCGTAGCGCCGGACCGCGTTGTACGTCACCCCCAGGTCGTTGAGCGTGCGCGAGAGGTCGCGGCGCAATCGCCCGCCACCCGCGCGCCGGAGCCGCGCCGCCTCCAGCAGCAGCGGCTCCGCCTCCCGGGAGGCGCCACGCTCGTGCCGGATCCACCCCAGCAGGTTGAGCGACGACGCCACGTCGGGGTGGGCGGCACCCAGGCGCTCGCGCCGCAGCTCCAGCGCGCGCCGCGCCAGCGGCTCCGCTTCCGCGTACAGCCCCAGCCGGTCGTAGCCGTCGGCCAGGACCTCGAGCATGTCCGCCAGGAGCGCCGGACGGTCGCGGTAGGCCACGTCCAGCTGCGCCACCTGGCGGTCCAGCAGCGCGCGCGCGGTCACCGTGTCGCCCACCGCCTGGTCGGCGCCGCTGGCCCCAAACAGCTCCAGCAGGAAGCCTCGCACCTCCAGCGCCTGGTCGCGTTCTCGCTCCGCGCGCGCGGCCTCGCGCGCCACCCGGCGGGACTGGACCACCGTCACCACCGTGGTGGAGACGAGCCCCAGCGCCAGCGCACCGCCCGCGGCCACCCCCGCCGCGTTGCGCCTGACGAACTTGCGCGCGCGATACCCGAACGTGTCGGGGCGCGCCCGGACCGGGCGCGCGTCCAGGTGGCGCTGCAGGTCCTCCATGAAGGCGGTGACCGACGGATAGCGTCGCTCCGGCTCGGGGCGCAGCGCGGTGAGCAGGATCGTGTCGAGATCGTCGGCAAGGGCGCGGCGCAACGCCTCGGGACGGGTCCCGCGCCGGGCGGCGCGCGCCTCCACCTGCGCCGCCTCGCCGCGCATCACGGCCTCGCTGGGTCGCGTGGCCGCCGCATCGCGCACTTCCACGCCCCGGTCGCCGCCTCGCGCGCGTGCGCCGGCGAACGGAAGTGCTCCCGTGAGCAGTTCGTACAGCACCACGCCTAACGCAAAGACGTCGGTCGCCGTCGTGATCGTCCCGGCTGACACCTGTTCCGGCGCCGCGTAGTCCGGGGTGAGCAGGCGGTATTCGGCCCGCGTCTCCACCGCGCTGATCCCGGCCTCCGCCGGCGCCAGCACCTTCCCGATCCCGAAGTCCAGGAGCTTGGGCGTCCCCTCCGCCGTGACCAGGATGTTGCTCGGCTTCAGGTCGCGATGAACCACCAGGCGCTGGTGGGCGTGCGCCACCGCACCGCCGACCGCCTGCACCAGGCGCACGCGAGCCTCCACCGGGAGCGCGCGCGCGTCGCAGTGCTCGGTGATGGGAACGCCTTCCACGTACTCCATCAGCACGAAGGGGCGCCCGTCGTCCGTGGCCCCTGCGTCCAGCAGCGCGGCGATGTTGGGGTGCTGCAGCGAGGCCAGGATGCGCATCTCCTGTCGAAAGCGCCGCAGGACCTCGTCGCTGTCCATCCCGCGGCGGATCACCTTCACCGCCACTTCCTGCGACACGCCGCCGACGTCGCGCACGCCCAGGAAGACCTCCCCCATCCCGCCGCGCCCCAGCCGCCGCACCACGCGACACTGCCCGATCGTCGCCGGGAGCGCGTCGTCGGGGAGCGGTCCGTCGGCCGCCGCACCTAACGAACCGGCAAGGAGCGGCCGCTCGAGGAACGCCGGATCGGCGTCGAGCGTGGCCAGGAGCGACGTCACCTCGCGCAGCAGCTCGGCGTCCCCGGCGCACGCCCCCCTGAGCCACGCCAGGCGCTCCCCCGGCGCATGCGCCAGCGCCTCATCCACCAGCGCCTCGACCCGCTGCCACCGCTCGGCGTCCATGCGCACTCCCGCGTCGCTCGATCAGCCCAGCGCCACGTCGCCCGCATCGGTGCGCAGGAACGACCCGCTGTCGCGCACCCGCTCCCCAAGCTCGCGACGCAACCAGGCCCGGGCCGCGGTCCACGAGCGGCGCACCGTACGTTCCGAGCTCGAGGTGAGCGTGGCCACTTCATCGTTCGACAAGCCGCCGAAGAAGCGGAACTGCACGATGCGCGCCCCTTCGGGATTGAAGGCGGCCAACCGCTCCAGCGCCTCGTCCAGCGCCAGCAGCTCGTCGGCCTGGGCATCGTCGAGCAGGGTGACGCCGGCGGCCAGGACCTCCTCGTCCAGCGGCACGGGCGTCACGCCGTCGCCGCGCTTGGCACGCGCGCGCTGGCGCGCATGGTCGATCAGGATGCGCCGCATCGCTTCCGACGCCACGGCCAGGAACTGCTCGCGGTTACGCCAGGCCACGCGCTGCTGCTGCGCCAGCTTGAGATAGGCCTCGTGCACCAGCGCGGTGGTGTTGAGCGTGTGTTCCGGCCGCTCGGCCCGCAACCGCTGGTGGGCGAGCACTCCCAGTTCGTCGTACACCAACGACACCACGCGCGCGAATGCCTCACGATCCCCGCTGCTCGCCGACTGCAGGAGCGCGGTGATGTCGCTGGCGTCGTCGTCGCGCGAGGACCCGGAAGTCGGCATGAGGGAGGAGGGCGGCCGGGCTAGCATAGAGCCCAGGGCGTCACGCGGCAACGGCGGTTGGCCGGGTTGGCCGCGATCTGTCGCGTAGGGAGGAGGATCGTTGCGTCGCACGGGGCGACGACCCGATCGCGACGCATCGGCCTCCGGCTGCAGGTGAATCATGTCCCGACCCGAATCCGCCCTCGCCCATCGCGCAACCTCGGCGCGCCCTCCCGGGGATCAACCTCCGGGGCTGCCTGCTCCCCTCTCCAAGCGCCGAGCACTCGCGATCACGATGGTGTCGCTGCTGGTGAACGCCGCGGGTTGCGGCGGAGGAGGCGATGGTGGCACCGCCCCTCCACCGGTGACGGTGGCCTCCGTCGGA
The DNA here is from genome assembly GCA_964626245.1 of uncultured Gemmatimonadaceae bacterium. Taxonomy (GTDB): domain Bacteria; phylum Gemmatimonadota; class Gemmatimonadetes; order Gemmatimonadales; family Gemmatimonadaceae; genus SCN-70-22. The sequence goes on along the minus strand of CAZVDJ010000098.1, from coordinate 2,294 downwards.
GTCGCACTCGCCAGCGGCAGCGTGACGGTGGGCCAGTCCACCACCGCCACGGCCACCGCGCGCGACGCACAAGGCGGTGCGATCGGAGGAAAGACGGCGAGCTGGAGCTCCTCCAATGCATCCGTTGCCACCGTCGCTGCGAGCGGGCAAGTGACCGGCGTGGCCGTGGGGAGCGCCGACATCATTGCCACGATCGACGGCAAGGCGGGCCAGGCGACGGTGACGGTGACCCCCGTTCCCGTTGCGGCCGTCGCCGTGACGCTGAACGCATCCTCCATCTCGGTCGGCCAGACCACCCAGGGCGCCGCCGTCACGCGTGACGCGCAGGGCAACGCGCTCACCGGCCGCACCATTGCGTGGTCATCGTCCAACACCGCCGTGGCCACCGTCTCGGTCGCCGGACTGGTCACCGGTGTCTCCCCGGGCACCGCCAACATCATCGCCACAAGCGAGGGGCAGTCGGGCCAGGCCGCGATTACCGTGTCACCCGGCGTCTCGGTGAGCGGTCTCACCCTCACCACCGCCGGCGGTGCACCGCTCGATACCAACAACGTGGCCGGGAGCTTTTCCCTCTCGACCGACGTGGAGCTGCCCACGGGTTTTCGCGGCGTTCGCACCATCAGGCTCGACACCATCGTCGTCGCGCGGGACAGCGTGTTCGGCACCTCCTCGCTGTCGGCGCGTGTCGTCCCGTTCCAGCGGGCCATCGAGACGACCAGTGCCACGCGCGTCCTCACCGCGGGGGAGCTGACCTCGACGCCCCACTACCCTAACGGGCGTCACGTGGTCGACTTCACCGTGATCGGCCAGTTGCCCAACGGGACGACGATCACGCGCACCGTGCAGTCGGCGATCCACACCAGGAATGCCAACACGTTCCGGCTCTTCGTGGAACCGGCGCGCCGAGTGACGCTCATCGACGGGCGCACCATCGAGACGGGGACACTCACCGGCCAGCTCGACATCGTGGCCTTCGACCAGGCGGCCATCAGTGAGATCGAGATCGTGCGGGCGCCGGCGCAGGCCACCTACGGCAGCAACCCGATCGCCGGGGTCCTCTCGGTCGCCACGCTCCGGGGAAGCGACTTGCGCAAGCCCTTCAACCTGCTCGCGGCCAACTACGAAAGCCCGGATGCGGGAACACGCTACCTCATCGAGCGCATCATTGCGGGGGACGTGACCTACTTCCCGCGGCAGGCCCCGATCAGCGTCTCTGGCAACACGCCCAGCGTCGACGGGAGCGGCTGGGCCACCCCGGCGTCGATCGCTGGCGGCATCTCGCTCTCGGGGGGGCTGCGCTACCAACCGTCAGCTCCCTTCCCTCCGGGCGTACTGAGCGCCAACTACAGCGAGTGGTCCACCGGCGCGCGCCTCATCGACAACCTGGCGCCGCGTGGCGCCGCCGGCTTCCTCACGCCGTACGATCGCAACTACACCGTTGGCGCGCGCGCCTGGAGCCCCACCGGCAAGCTGGGTCTCTCGATGAACTACCTCGGCGCGGGGACCACCGCCGCCGACTTCCTGGACACGGGCAAGCTGCAGTCGGACCTGTCGGGACTCCCCACCGCCAGCGGTTTCACGTGGTATCGCGGCAATGCGCTCGGCACGCTCTTCCAGCCGGGCAACCTCATCACCTCGTGGTCGGCCATCCCGGCGTCGCTGACGCGGGACTTCTACCTCGGCGCACGCGCGAGCGATGGTGCCGGCAACGTTGGCGAATGGGTGGTGACGACCACGGCGGAGAATCCGTACACCACCGGCAATGTCGTCTCGCCGCCGACGCAGTACGGCGTCGCTCCCGGGCTGTGGGGCAAGCTCGACCTGACCGGCTCGCTCACGCGCACCGGCGCGCGCAGCGGCAGCGTCTTCAACGCCGCGGGAGTGGCGGCCAGCAGTCATGCCTGGGAGGTCACGGGCGTGTCGTACAAGCCTAACGCGGCGTTCGGCACGCTGCGCAACTACCTCAATCCCGCCGACTGCTACCGCGGCTACGACAACTGCACCACGCCGCAGGTGCTGGGCGGCAGCGTGAACACCTCCACGGGCAAGTTCTCCTACAGCGACCCCATCTCCGCGATGGTCGCCGCGCGCGTGGCCAGGTCGGGGGGCAACGGCGACGGCCTGTACGCCGGCGAGTACTGGGCGGGTGACCTGGGGGGGAACATTCCCCCGTGGAGCAGCATGGGGATGGGGATGGGGAGCGGCTGGTGGGGCGGGCTCGTCGATCGATCAACACCCACGGCCGACGGATCGATCACGGTGAACTCGATCAACAACGTGTCGTACACCGTCTC
>CAZVDJ010000097.1:0-10415 GCA_964626245.1 uncultured Gemmatimonadaceae bacterium | reverse complement strand
ACGCTCTATGCGCGGCGTTCACGCATCGCCGACGTCGACGCCGACTCGATCATCCTCGCCAACGATCGCGCCGCCACGTGGCTGGAGCACTACTTCGCCACGCCGTTCCCCTTCCACAAGCTCGACGTGGTGCTGGCCCCTGCCTTCCCGTTCGGCGGAATGGAGCACCCGGGGGCGATCTTCTACAGCGAGGAACGCTTCGTCTTCCGTGAGCGCCCCACGCTGCCGCAACGGCTGGGACGCACGGCCACCATCTACCACGAGGTGGCGCACCAGTGGTTCGGCGACCTGGTCACCATGCAGTGGTTCGACGACCTCTGGCTGAAGGAAGGGTTCGCGACCTACATGGCGGCCAAGATGCAGGACGCGCTCGACCCGACGGCCGAGGCATGGAAGGACTTCTACCTGCGCAACAAGCCCTCGGCCTACGCGGTCGACGCCTCCGAGGGGACCACGCCGGTCTGGCAGCGGTTGCGCAACCTGGACCAGGCCAAGAGCAACTACGGCGCGATCGTCTACAACAAGGCGCCGAGCGTCCTCAAGCAGCTCAACTACCTCGTGGGGGACGACGCGTTTCGTGAGGGGCTGCAGGCGTTCGTGAAGCGACACGAATACGCGAACGCCACCTGGCGCGAACTGCTGGACGCGATCGCGGGGCCCGCGCGCCGGCCGCTGCGCCCATGGGGTGACGACTACATCTTGCGCCCGGGCGTCCCGATCATCGAGCAGCGGCTCGAGGTGCGTGACGGGCGCGTCGTGCGCCTGGCACTCGTGCAGCGCCCGGCGCGCGCTCTGTCGGGACCGCGACCGTGGCCCATGCGCCTGGAACTGCTCGTGATGCCGGAGCGAGGCGAGCCGCAGCGCATCCCGCTCACCCTCACCAGCGACACGACGGTGGTGGAGGAGCTGGTCGGGCGTCCTGCCCCCGCGTTCGTCTTTGCCAACGCGCGCGACCACGCCTACGCCATCACCCTGCTCGACCCGGGGAGCGTGAGCGCGCTGGAGCGCGACATGTCGGCGGTGGGGGACACCTTCCTCCGGGCAATGCTCTGGGGAGCGCTCTGGGACCTGGTGCGCGATGCGCTCCTCTCCCCCGAGCGCTACGTGCGAATGGTGCTGCGGGAGCTGCCGCGCGAGCGCGACGAGCAGATCGCCTCGGGGCTCCTGGCCAGGGTGTCGCGCGCCACCACGGCGTACCTGTCACCGGTCCTGCGCGACGCCTACCTCCCCGACGTGGAGCGCGCGCTCCTGCGCGGCGCCAACAACGACACCCTCTCGTACGGGCTGCGCAAGGCGCACTTCGACGCCTGGGTCCGCGTGGCCTCGTCGCAGCCCACGGTGGACCAGCTCGCGGGCATGCTCGACAGTGCCTCAGTGGCGGGGGAGCCGTTGCGGGCGCCGACGCGCTGGTCCATCGTGACGCGGTTGCTGGCGTTAGGCGTCCCTGGTGCGGACGAGCGGCTGGCCGCAGAAGTGGCGCGCGACCGCACGCCCGAGGGAGCGCGCCGCGCCTTCATCGCCGGGGCGGCGCGTCCCGCCGCCGAGACGAAGCGCGACTACTTCCGGCGCTACTTTGCCGACAGCGCGCTCAACGAGGATTGGGCCACCGCGTCGCTGGACGCCTTCAACACTCCCGAGTCGCGGGCGCTCACCCTTCCGTTCGTGACGCCGGCGCTCGATTCGCTCCCCTGGATCCAGCGCAATCGCCGCATCTTCTTCGTGGGCGCCTGGCTCAGCGGCTTCCTGGACGGACAGACGGATGACGCGGCGTTGGCGGCCGTGCGCGACTTCCTGGCGCGGCGACAGGATCTTCCCGAGGACCTGCGACGCAAGGTCCTGCAGGCCGCCGATGAGCTGGAGCGTACCGTCCGGATTCGACGCACCTTTGGCGTGGAGCGCGAGCGCGCCTCCGAAGCGGCGACCGCGGCCGGCGCGCTGGGCAGTGCCCCCTCGTCAGGCAGGCGCGCCTCGCGCGTCCCGGCGCCGTGACCGGGGGCGCGCCGCTCGCCATCGACCTGCCGGCCTTCGCCGCGGAAGTGGAGCGCGCGGAGCCCGTGCTCAAGGAGATGCGCGAGCGCATGCGCCTCGTGGTCGATCTCTCGGCTCGCAACGTGGAAAACGCGACCGGTGGCCCCTTCGCCGCGGCGGTCTTTCGCGCCAGTGGAGCGCTGGTCTCGGTGGGTGTGAACGCCGTGGTCCGCCTGAACAACCCGGTACTGCACGCCGAGACCACCGCCCTCATGCGGGCCGCGGCGCGGCTCGGACGCTACTCGCTGGCGTTGGAGGGTGCGTCGGACGCCTCCGCCCCCGCCGGCGCGGTGGCGGCGGGAGGCGAGCCGATGGAGCTGTACACCTCGTGCGAGCCCTGTGCGATGTGCCTGGGCGCCATCCTGTGGAGCGGGGTGCAGGCCGTGATCTTCGCGGCGCGGCGGGACGACGCCGAGCGGTTGGGCTTTGACGAGGGGCCGGTCTTTCCCGAGACCTTCGCCTACCTGCGTCGGCGCGGCATCCGCGTGGAAGGTGGGCCGCTCCGACGCGAGGCCGTGCAGGTTCTGGAGCGTTACCGGTCGCTGGGCGGGCCGATCTACAACGGCTGAGGGGCCGGCTCGCGCCGTTCCGGCGAATTGTGCCGAGTGACCGGGAAGCGTTGGTGCCGCGCGTCACCGACGGGCGCGCGCAACACCCGATGGTCGTTGGATTGGCCGTCGCTCATGAACTGCGGACCCATCGCAGCATTTTGGCGCCGATCCGTCCCGTGCGACGACGTACCGAAGCGGCGTGATGCATGACACACCGCACATCGCCACTCGGCTGGTGGGGAGGCGCGCGCGGGTCGCACGTGGGCTGAATGCTGCAACCTGTTCCGTGCAAACGAGATGGAACGGATGCTTCACCTGCTGTGTACGAAGCGCCGCGCTCCTCGGCACGTCCTCTGCTACTCAGGTGGGTGCGCAGCCTTGTGAAACGCGCTACGGAGGGGAATAATTGCCCTCCCATTCACCCCGGTGGTTGGAGCCCATGCTCGCTCCGCTCAGTCCGCTCGACGCCTACCGCATGGACCTGGACCGGCAGCATCGCCGGTCCGAGTTCGGGAATGCGGATACCGTCTGGCTGCTGCTCGCCCACTGCCTGGGTCGCATCAGCAAGGTGGGGGATGCGGTGCGGGACCAGCTGGCGCTGCAGTCGGCGAACGCGCTGCGCGATCTGGCCGATTCTGCCGAGTCGGGTGAGGTGGCCGACCTGTCCCACGTGAACAACCTGCGCATGATGATCGCCGGGCTGTCGGCGATCGAGACGCGCGCCGGCGCCGACTCGGTGGCACGGGCCTGCCGCGGCTTCGCGGCCCGGATGGCGGAGTCGGGGGCGCTGTCGGTGGCGTATTCGGTCATCGGCTTCGCACGGACGGTCGCGGCGGATGCCAGCGACCGGGAACGCGGCCTTCTGGTGGCGGACCAGGCGCGCATCGCCCGCCAGCTCGGCGAGCTCGATTCGGCCGACGAGCTGTATCGCACCGCCAGCGCCATTGGCGAGCGTTCGTCGGATGCCGAGCTGTTGTCGCGCGCCTCGCTGGGCCGCGGGGTGATTGCCCGCGTGCGCGGCAACTACCCCAGGGCGCGCGCCTTCTTCCAACACGGCCTGACCCTGGCCAGCAGCGCGCAGGCGCGCGAGCTGGAGTTCTTCGCGCACCAGGGCCTTACCATCGTCACCTGCGTTACCGGTGACTCGGACGCGAGCATCGGGCACGGGTGGGAGGCGTTCCGGCTGGCCATGGGCGACACGACGCGCGAGGCAGAGAGCCTGGCCAACCTGTCGCAGTTGTGCCTGGAGTACGGCTATCCGCGCGCGGCGGTGCGCGGCTTTCTGGCGGCCCTGTCTCGCACCGGCCTCCTGCGCATTCGGCTCGCGGCGCTGGGTGGCGCCGGACTGGCTGCGGGACGACTGGAGGACCGGACGCTGCTCACGCGCGTTGCGGCGGAAGTCGATCAGGCCGTGGAGGGTTCGTCGCTTCCGTACGAGAACGCGCAGGCGCTCTACCACCTGTCGGCCGGCTACCTCGCCGTGGGGGACGAGGTGACGTCACAGCGGTACTGCAAGCAGGTGGAGGAGATCGCGAAGGCGCGCGGCTACTACGAACTGCAGCACCAGGTGGAACGCGCGGAACTCGCGCGAGCCGCCCGGATGGCGGCCCAGCGCGAGCTCGGGAGCGCGTCGCGCACGGTGGTCGCGACGCTGGAGATGTTCGAACCAGAGGCCGAGGCGCAGGCCTTCGCGACTACACGTGCGGGTTGACGAAGTTGACGTGCGGATTCACGAAGTCGACGTGCGGATTCACGAAGTCGGCATTCACGCACTTGCCTGAGCGCGGGTCGCATTTCGCAGCGCCCTCGGGCCCCATGGGAGACGCGGAGCACGCGGCAAGGCTGGCGGCGGCGAGGAGGTAGGCGGCGAAACGAGTAGCGCGGTTCATGGGGGTGGCCTCTGGGCAGTGGGTGAGTGCGGGGAAGTCTGTCACGTCGTCGCGTGTCGCACCGACATCGTATGGGCATCACCCATACACGGTGTAACCTTCCTGTTCAGAATTCCCCAATGATCGTCGCGGCCCTCGTTTGGGATCCCGCTTCTCGGGCTCGCCTGCAGGATGCCCTGCGAGGCCAGGCGACGGTGCGATTCTGCGAGCGGCAATCGGAGCTGCTCGCCCTGGTGGAGAACACGCTGGCGGGCGTGGCGGTCGTCGACGTTCGCGACCGGGAAGGGCAGTCGACCCTTCCCACGGTGCGCGTGATTCGCGAGGCGTACCCGAGCGTGCCCGTGGTCCTGTACTGCGCCATCTCTCCCGACTGGTCGCGCGACGTGCTGGCCTTTGCGCGGGCCGGGGTGAACGACCTGGTCCTGCGCGATGTCGACGACCTTCGCTACTCGTTGCGCACGGCGATGTCCTCGGCCATCGACCACTGCTCGGCGCGTGGCATCCTTGCCGAGTTGGAGGGAATGGTTCCGCCCAGCGTCCTTCCCATCGTGCGCTTCTGCCTGGAGAACGGGCGCCGCGCACTGACGGTGGAGGACGTGGCCGATGCCCTGGCGGTGCACCGCAAGACGCTCGTGCATCGCCTGGCAAGCGCGAAGCTCCCCCCGCCAAGTGCAATCATTGCCTGGTGCCGCCTCCTCATCGCTGCACGCCTGCTGGAAGATCCCGGGCGTTCCGTGGAGCAGGTGGCGCTCATCCAGGACTTTCCGTCGGGCACGTCCCTGCGGAACATGATGAAGCGCTACACGGGGCTCACGCCCGGCGAGGTGCGGGAGAACGGCGGCGCGCGCTGCGTCCTGCACGCCCTCAAGCGCGCGCTCGTGGTGGCCCTGGAGCCCGACGGGCGCTGGCCGCTCGACTGACCGACGGCCGGCCGCCTCACGAGGGACGGAGCGGGTGGGGACGCGCGACGTGCAGCCGCCCCGCGTCGTCCAGCTCCAGCACCACCGATTCGCCAACGGTGAGTTGCATCAGAAGCGGCGAGCACACGAAGTGATGCGTGTGCGGGGCGCCGTCGGGCGACGCCGCCGCCTTGTCGCAGTGACACTCCATCGACTCCACTCCGGCCTCGCCGCGTTCGTCGCCAACGGCCAGCGCCAGCGGTGGGCGCAGCATCCCCAGGCGGCGCGCGGACTCGGCAGTGATTTCGAGGCGGCCGTCTCGAGGAGTCTTGCGCGAGACTTCGCGGATTTCGAGGACCATGCGGCGGTGAGGAGAGGGGGCTGGCGCCCGTCCGTCGGTCGTCGACTGCCGCGCCCATCCGGGCGCGTGTCGTCAGCGCACGCGCTTTCCGCCCTGGATCACCACCCGCACGTCGCGCATCACCGTCATGTCGGTGAGCGGATCGCCCCGCACCAGGATCACGTCGGCGTAGCGCCCCGGCGCCAGCACGCCGATGTCCTGCTCGCGCCTGAGGAAGCGCGCGGGCCAGAGCGTCGCCGACTGGATCGTCTCCATCGGGGAGACGCCGAACTCGACGAACTTGACCATCTCGCGCCACGTCGCGTCGTTGTGGAACATGGCGGGGATGCCGGCATCGGTCCCGATCATGAGGCGAACACCGGTTTCGCGCAGCTGCCGGAACTTGGTGGGAAGGAGCGGGAGGCGCGACGGAAAGAGCGCGTAGTACGGCAGGTGCGGAATGCGCTCCAGCGACGTGCGGATCTCGCGCGCCATGTCGTCGGGCATGAACTCGCGCCACGCCGGGTCGTCGAGGCGCTCGGGGAAGACGGTTCCCGTGTGGTACAGCGTGTAGAGCGGTGAGACGGTCGGCGTCCAGAAGAGCGCAGAGTTGCGCTCGCGCAGCAGCTGCAGGATGTCCTCGGGGTAACCGGGGGCGGTGCCGAGCCCCGTGTGCTCGAAACCGTCCACCCGGTGCTTGAGTCCCACGCGAATCTCCTGCATGCGGTGGGCGTGCGCCACCACCGTCTTGCCGTTGCGGTGCGCGGTCTCCACCACGGCGCCCACCTCGGCGTCCGTCATCTGGTCCTGGTCGATCAGCTTGATGAAGTCGACGCCGGCGTCGATGATGCGCTGGACCTTCTGGCGCGCGTCATCGGGACCGTTCACTCCCCAGCGGAAGTCCCGCTCGTAGGGCTCGTACGGTGCGTGCTGGATGAAGGGGCCGGAGACAAACAGGCGCGGCCCGGGAATCTCGCCGGCGGCAATGCGTCGCTTGACCGAGAGGATGTCGTCCAGCCGCGCCCCCAGGTCGCGCGCGCTCGTGACGCCGGCCATGAGCAGCTGGCGGGCGGCGATGGGCATCACGACCGTGGCGTCGCGCGTCCCGTAGAGTTCGTCCCACCGCTTGTAGTCGCCGTGTCCCACGATGTGCAGGTGCACGTGCATGTCGATGAGCCCCGGCAGCACCGTGTGGCCGTTGGCGTCGACGCGGGTCACCCCGGCGGGGACCGCGACCTCGTCGGCGCGTCCCACCGCCACGATGCGCTCGCCCGCCACGAGCACCACGCCGTTCTCGATCACGGGACCGCCGTAGCCATCGATCACGCGCCCCCCAACGATGGCCAACGTGGGGCGTGGCGCCGCCTGCGCGGGCGCGCCGCCCGGCAGGAGGGGGAGTGCAACGAGCGCGGCGACCAGCGCGAGACGGAGGCGCGGCATCGGGTCAGGAGACGGGGGGAGGGACGATGGCAGCTGTCGGAAGGCGAAGCGCCTCCCGAAACCGCGCCAGGATCTGGTCCACACGTTCTACGGCGTGGACGCCGCTGACGCTGCGCCCCGCCTGCCAGTAGTCGCGTGAGGCATCGCCCCGCGCGTTGGAGCGCTTGAGGCTCAGCACCGAGCGCGCGGCGTAGAGCGTGCGCATCCACCGCTTGGTGCGTCGCCCGCGCAGGAGCCATCTCGACAGCGGGCCGGCGCGCGTCCCGATGCGCTGGATGTACGGCGTGTTGATGACCGCCACCGGTACGCCCGTCAGCCGCTCGGTGAGAACGATGTCATCCTCGCCGGCATCGACGATGGCCTGCTTGTAGCGCGCGTGGGCGGTGCACTCGGCGGTGGCGATGAAGCGGGTTCCCATCTGCACCCCCGCGTAGCCGGTTTCCAGCGCGCGTTGCAGGTCGTCGGCGTCTCCCACGCCCCCGGCGCAGACCAGCGGGAGCCCGAAGGGAAGGAGCTCCTCGAAGAGCTCCTCGGCGGATCGGCTGCCGGCGTGGCCGCCGGCCCTCCGGTTCACCGCGATCAGGCCGTCGCAGCCGGCGTCGGCGCCCTTGCGCGCCCACTTCGCCTCGGTGACGTCATGATACACCACGCCGCCAGCCGCATGGACGCGGTCGCACACCCACTTCGGATTGCCGAGCGAGGTGACGAAGAATCGTACCCCTTCCTCGAGCGCCTCGTCCACCCAGCGCACCATGCGCTCGTGGTAGGTGCGCGCCGTGGATTCGATCAGCGCGTTCATCCCGATCGGGCGCCCGCCGGCGAGGCGCGAGATGAGGCGCAGCCCCTCGCGAAAGTCATGGCCGTGCACGTAGGTGAGCGAGATGGGCTGGACGATTCCCATCGCACCGCCCGCAGAGACGGCCGCGACCAGTTCGGGATTGGAGCACGGGTACATGGCCCCGCACAGGATGGGAAGCTCGATACCGGCGTGGCGTGTGAGGGCGGTGTCCACGAGACGGAGAGGCGCTAGAGGCCATCTCACCAATAGGCGACGGCTTCTGGCCGGCGCAGGGCGCCGGCGCGCCGGCGACTATTGGTGAGATGGCTTGTGGAGGCGGTGCAGGTAGCGCTGCGGGTCGGCCAGGAAGTCGCGGGTGATCGCCACGTGCTCCAGCGCCTCGTACGCGACGGCGGCCGGCGGCGATTCATCGAAGGTGTAGATCGTCGCGCCGGGAAAGGCGAGAAGGATGGGCGAGTGCGTGGCGATGATGAACTGCGACGCGTCCTGCACCATGTCACCGAGCATCGCCAGGAGCGCGAGCTGGCTTTGCGGCGAGAGCGGGGCCTCGGGCTCGTCGAGCAGGTAGAGGCCGCGCGCCACGAAACGCGAGCGGAAGATGGCCAGGAAGCTCTGCCCATGTGACTGGGCATCGAGGTCAATGCCGTAGCGCGCCTCCAGCGAGTCGAGCGACGCGCGCAGCGGCCCCTCGCGCAGCCCGCGCGCGTAGTCGGAGCGATCGCGGTACTCCTCCTCGACCATCGCCAGCTCCGAGAGCATGGCGGCGCGCATGCGCGCGATGGTCTTGGTGAAGCCGAAGAAGTCTTCAGCGCGCAGGAAGAAGCCGCGGGTCGCGCGACCGCGGTTCCAGGTGAGCGTGAGCGCCTGGCCAAGGCGCCGCTGCGCGCGCAGCGACTCGTCGTCCTCCACGCGCAACTCGCTCCCGAGCGATTGCAGGCCGGTTGCTGCCGCGACCCCCTCCAGCAGCGTCGACTTCCCGGAGCCATTCTCTCCCACGAGGAAGGTGACGGGGGTGGGAAACTCCATCTCCCGCAGCGACCGGATGGCCGGAACGGAGAAGGGGAAGTCGTGCGTGCCGCCGCGCGGCGGTCGTACGCGAAGGGAGCGCAGCGGCAGCACGGGAAGGGCCCACCTCGTAGAAGGACGTCCGGCACTGGCGCGACGCGCCGGCCTGCCGGAGTTTAGCGTTCGACCCACCTGCACGGAGCCCTCCTTGATCACCTCCCCAGTTCGATCCGTTCGCCGGCTCGGCGGCGTTGCCCTCGTTTCCCTCGGCGCCCTCGCGTTCGGCAGCGCCACGCTGGCCGGCGCGCAGTCGCCCGCATCACGTGCCTTCACGCCGGCCGACTGGTACAAGGTCACCACCGTGTCGTCGCCCGCCATGTCGCCCGATGGCGAGCGCGTGGCCTTCACCGTCACGACCGTACGCGAGGGCGAGAATCGCCGGCATAGCGAGGTGTGGGTGGTTCCCACGGCGGGAGGCGAGCCGCAACGGTTCACGTCGAGCGGCTACGAGTCATCCAACCCGCGCTGGTCACCCGACGGGCGCTGGCTCCTCTTTGCCTCGCAGCGCCCCGGCGGTGGACGCGGGCGGGCGTGGGCGCTGCGAATGGATGCGCCTGGCGGCGAAGCCGTTCCCACCGACGCCTATCCCGCCGGCTCCCTGCCGAGTGACAAGCGCTTCGTGGTCTGGAGCGAGGGGACGAGCCCAGACTCCGCCGGCGCCGACACATCGCGTCGCGACCCGTTCGGGCGCATGCAGCCCATGGCACGCCCGCCGTTCGGTGCCGTCACGCGCCCGCTCGATCCCGCGCGTTTCGACGGGCGCCACATCGTGGACATGCGGTACAAGGCCAATGGCCAGGGTTTCCTCCCCGGGGCTCGTGAGGCGCGCGTCTGGCGTCCCGTGCAGGTCTGGATGCAGGCGCTGGACGGTACGTCGAAGAAGCGCCTGGTGGACAGCACCGCCTATTCGCGTCGGGGGGCGGTGGTCTCGCCCGACGGGCAGTGGATCGCCTTCGTGGCCGACCCGCAGCTGCGGCCCGACTCGGTGGCGGAGGCGGAGCGCGACTCGCTGGCCCGGTTGCCGTACAACGCCCGCCGCGACGAGGCGCCGCGCAACGATGCCGACATCTTCGTGATTCCGGTGAATGGTGGTACGCCGCGGCGCCTGACGAGTGTCAATGGCAGCGAGGGCGACCTGGCCTGGTCGCCGGACGGCCGCTGGATCTCGTTCACCAGCGCGCCCGCGCGCACCAGCAGCCAGCGCCTCTACGTCGTGCCGGCGGCGGGCGGCGAGCCGGGCAACCTGCTGGGCGACTGGCAGTTCGAGCCCGACCAGTACACGTGGCTCCCCGACGGTCGCATCGCGCTGTGGGCGAGCGTGGGCGGGCGCAGCGCGATGTTCCACCTGGATCCGGTGTCGCGCGCGCTCACGGAGGTCATCGGCGGTCGCCGCCAGGTGCGCGG